>DAOMBL010000475.1:0-2998 GCA_035427325.1 Casimicrobiaceae bacterium | reverse complement strand
GACGCGCTCGAGTTCGTTCGCGCGCCCGATCAGCGGATCGAGCTTGCCGTTCCTGGCGAGCTGGTTCAGGTTGATCGTGTAGTTGTCGAGCGCGCCCTGCGACTCGCTGCCGCCCTCGCCCTCCTCCTTCGACTCCGCCTTCTCCTCCTTCTTCTGCGGCGTCTTGGTGATGCCGTGGGCGATGTAGTTGACGACGTCGAGGCGCGTCACGCCGCGCTGGTTCAGGAAATAGACGGCATGCGACTCCTTCTCGCCGAAGATCGCCACCAGCACGTTCGCGCCCGTGACTTCCTTCTTGCCGGAACTCTGGACGTGCAGGATCGCGCGCTGGATCACGCGCTGGAAGCCCTGCGTGGGCTGCGTGTCCGCGTCGGAATGCGCGGCGAGCCGCGGCGTGTGCTCCGCGATGAAGTCGTTGAGGACGCCGCGCAGCTCCTCGAGATCGACGCCGCAGGCCTTCAGCACCTCGGCGGCCGACGGGTTGTCGAGCATCGCGAGCAGCAGGTGCTCGACCGTGATGAATTCGTGCTGCTTCTGCCTGGCTTCCACGAAGGCCATGTGCAGCGAGACTTCCAGTTCCTGCGCGATCATTGCTCAACTCCGACCTCGACTTCGCCTGCCGGGGTCCGCGCCGGCACGGCGACCCCCGCCAAGACTCCCCGTTCGCTTCCCCTAACGCTCAAGTCTCTTCCATGGTGCACTGGAGCGGGTGCTGGTGCTTCCGCGCGAGGCCGATCACCTGATCGACCTTCGCGGAGGCGATCTCCCGCGTGTAGGTGCCGCATACGCCCATGCCTTCGCGGTGCACCTGCAGCATCACCCGGGTCGCCTTCTCCCGGCCCATGCCGAATACAGTCTGAAGGACGACGACCACAAAGTCCATCGGCGTGTAGTCGTCGTTCAGGAGCAGGACCTTGTACAGCGGGGGCGGCTTGGTCCTCGCCTTCTCGGCCTCGAGCAGGCCGCCTTGCCGCTCCTGGGTGGCCATCGCCGTGGGTACCGTAGGGGAATCGGGGACTATGTTTGATGATTGCAACAGTTTTTTCAAGGGGAAGCCCCGTCGGCCCGGCGGTCCTTGACGCCTGAGGCGGCAGGCGCGTAAAAACATCGCGTTTGGCTCCGGGCAGGCCTATGCCGGAGAGCGGTTGCCGTCCCCGGAGCGGGTCCTGCCCGCAGCCGACGAACGGCGCCCGCGCCCGCCGACCAAGCACCCGTTCGATTCTTCGAGAGGTACAAGCAATATGCCTACCGGCACCGTGAAGTGGTTCAACGACGCCAAGGGGTTCGGATTCATCACGCCGGACGGCGGCGGCGAGGACCTGTTCGCCCATTTCTCCGCGATCAACATGCAGGGCTTCAAGTCCCTCAAGGAGGGACAGAAGGTGAGCTTCGAAGTCACCCAGGGCCCCAAGGGCAAGCAGGCGTCCAACATCCAGACCCTCTGACCGGCGCCGGCCGGACGTCCCGGCAAGCTCCGTCGAAGGCCCGCGCTGCGGGCCTTCGTTTTTTCCGCCGGGAGTTCGGCCGGCGGCACGCCATCGCGGCGTCGTTTCCGGAATCCGCGGGGACGCGACCGTCGGGTGCTTCGCCCTGCCGCGTTCAGGGTCATCCGCGCCGCGCCCGCCCGGGCGACCGCGCGGCTACATCCGCTCGATCATCGCCTGGCCGAAGCCCGAGCAGGAGACCTGCTTCGCCCCGTCCATCAGGCGCGCGAAGTCGTAGGTCACGACCTTGTCGCCGATCGTCTTCTCGAGCGAGTCGATGATGACCTTGGCGGCCTCGCGCCAGCCCATGTGGACGAGCATCATCTCGGCCGACAGGATCTCGGAGCCGGGGTTGACGTAGTCCTTCCCCGCGTACTTGGGAGCGGTTCCGTGCGTCGCCTCGAAGTTGGCGACGACGTCCGACAGATTCGCCCCCGGCGCGATGCCGAGGCCGCCGACTTCCGCGGCGAGCGCGTCGCTGATGTAGTCGCCGTTGAGGTTCAGCGTCGCGATCACGTCGTACTCGGCCGGCCGCAGCAGGATCTGCTGGAGCATCGCGTCGGTGATCACGTCCTTGATCACGATGTCCTTGCCGTTCTTCGGGCTGCGGAACGACATCCACGGACCGCCGTCGAGCGGCTTCGCGCCGAACTCGCGCGCCGCGAGCGCGTAGCCCCAGTCGCGGAACGCGCCCTCGGTGAACTTCTGGATGTTCCCCTTGTGCACCAGCGTGACCGAGCGACGCTCGTTGTCGATCGCGTACTGGATCGCGCGGCGGATCAGCCGTTCGGAGCCCTCGCGCGACACCGGCTTGATGCCGATGCCCGAGGTCGCGGGGAAGCGGATCTTCTTGACCCCCATCTCCTTCACCAGGAAATCGATCACCTTCTTCGCCTGCGGGCTCTCCGCCGCCCACTCGATGCCCGCGTAGATGTCCTCCGAGTTCTCGCGGAAGATCACCATGTCGACCTTGTCCGGCTCCTTGACCGGCGAGGGCACGCCGCGGAACCAGCGCACCGGGCGCAGGCAGACGTAGAGGTCGAGTTCCTGGCGCAGCGCGACATTGAGCGAGCGGATGCCGCCGCCGACCGGCGTCGTCAGCGGACCCTTGATCGAGACGACGTAGTCCTTGACGATCGCGAGCGTCTCGTCCGGCAGCCACACGTCGGGACCGTAGACGCGGGTGGCCTTCTCGCCCGCGTAGATCTCCATCCAGTGGATCTTGCGCTTGCCGCCGTAGGCCTTCGCGACCGCGGCGTCGACGACCTTGATCATCACCGGCGTGATGTCGACGCCGGTGCCGTCGCCCTCGATGTAGGGGATGATCGGGTGGTCGGGAACGTTGAGGGTGAAATCCTTGTTGACGGTGATCTTCTGGCCGCCGGCGGGAACCTTGACGTGCTGGTACATGCTGGAGACTCTCCGTGGAAGGATACGGCGCGCCGCCCGGCCGGCCTCCGGCGGAGGCGGGCCGCTTCGTCAGGCGGCAAAGCCCGTCATTATCCGCCATTTCA
>DAOMBL010000474.1:0-3001 GCA_035427325.1 Casimicrobiaceae bacterium | reverse complement strand
CTCGCCCGCGCGGTCGAACGCTCGCCCGGGCTCGTCGCCGCGTGGCATGCGCTCGCGCTGGCGCGCGCCCGCGCGGGCGACCAGCCGGGCGCCCGCGATGCATGGAAGGCGGTCCTCGTTCACGCGCCCGACGACCCGCTCGCGCGTTACCAGATCGCGCTCTCCTTCCACGACGAGCGCGACCACCGCGCCGCGGCCGCCTGGTACGCAGCGCATCTCGCTGCGCCCCCCGGCGATGCGCGGGCGCTGCGGAACCTGGGCCTGGTGCGCCTCGCGGCGGGAGAGGTCCGGGGCGCGCTCGCTGCGCTCGACGAGGCCACGCGCGCCGATCCGTCCTCGGCCGCCGGCTGGATCGCGCTGGGGCGCGCGAACCACCGCTCCGGCGATTTCGAAGGCGCAGCCGAGGCCTATGCGCGAGCACGCGCGATCGATCCGGCATCGGTCGAGGCGCGCGAGCGCTGGGCCGCCGTGCTCGGAGCACAGGCCGCGCTCCCGTCCGCCATCGCGTTGTTGCGCGAAGCGATCGCCATCGATCCCGACCGGGCGACGTTGCGCTTCGCCGTCGCGGCGCACCTGTCGAGCCTGGGCGAGCACCGCGAAGCCCTGGGCGAACTGCGACGCGCCGTTGCGCTCGCGCCCGCCGACGCTCGAGGGGCGAGCGCCCTCCTGTTCGAGGCGCAGTACGAAGATGATCCGGCAGATCGCGATGCCGTGGCCGCGGCGCACCGGGCCTGGGCGGCCCGCTTCGCCGATCCGGTGCCGCCCGTGCCGCGCACGCGCCGGGTCGCCCGCGACGATCGCCTGCACGTCGGCTACGTCTCGCCCAGGTTCGGGGAGGGACCGCTCGCCACGCTGTTCCTGCCGGTCCTCGAGCGGCACGATCGATCGCGTGTGCACGTGACGCTGTACTCGGCCTACCCGAACGAAGGGGCCGTCGCCTCGCGCCTCCGGGCGCATGCCGACCGATGGCGCGACCTGCCTCGCGACGACGACACCGCCGCCCGCCTGATCGCCGACGACGGCCTCGACCTCCTGGTCGATCTCACGGGACACGCGCCGGGCCATCGACTGGGCGTCTTCGCGCGCCGGCCGGCAGCCGTGCAGGCGACCTGGCTAGACTACGCCGACACGACCGGCATGCGCGCGATCGACTACCTCGTGAGCGACGCGATCCAGGTGCCCGCCGGCGAGCGGGCGTCGTATCGCGAGCGGCTCGTCCTCCTGCCCTGCCGCTTCGCGTACCGCCCGGACAGACCGTCCCCGCCGCCCGGGAATGCCGAGCGTCGGCCGTTCACGTTCGGATCGTTCAACCGTCACGCGAAGATCGGCACGGCCACCCTCGAGACCTGGCGATCGATCCTCCGGGCGGTGCCGGAGGCGAGGCTGTCGTTGCGCGCCGCCGCCTACGGACGGCCGGAGACCGTCGCGTGGATCCGCGATCGCTGGGCCGCGCGAGACCTCCCGGTCGACCGGATCGATTTCCTGCCGTGGCTACCGTCCGCCGACGCGCTTGCGTCGTACGCGAACGTCGACGTGGCGCTCGATCCCTTTCCGTTCAACGGCGGCGTGACGACCTGCGACGCGCTCGCGCAGGGCCTGCCGCTGGTCGCGCTTCGCGGCGATCGCCCGATCGCGCGCCAGAGCGCGTCGCTCCTCGCCGCTGCAGGCCGACCCGAGGGGATCGCGGCCTCCCGCGACGACTACGTCCGCCTCGCCGTCGAGCTGGCCCGCACGCCCGACCTTCGCACCGCGCGCGCAGCGCGCGCTGCCGCAGTCGCGGCGTCGCCGCTCTGCGACGTCGATGCCTTCGCGCGACGGCTGGAGCGCGCCTACGAGGCGATGGTTCGCTCGGGTCCGCGCGACGGGCACGTGGTCGCCCCGCCGATCGAGATCGCATGAGCGCCGACGCTCCGGCACGCGCGGTGGTCTTCGCCTACCACGACGTGGGCGCGCGCTGCCTGCGCACGCTGCTCGCGCACGGCGTCGAGATCCCGCTGGTGGTCACGCACGAAGACGATCCGAACGAGGCGCTGTGGTTCGAGCGCGTGGCCGAGGTCGCGGAAGCGCACCGACTGCGATGGATCGCGCCGATGGATCCGAACGCGCCCGACGTCGTCGCGCGCGTGGCCGAGTCCGATCCGGACTTCCTGTTCAGTTTCTACTACCGACGGATGCTGGGCGCGCCGATGCTCTCGACCGCGCGGCGTGGCGCGCTCAACATGCACGGGTCGCTGCTGCCGAAGTATCGCGGGCGCGCGCCGGTCAACTGGGCGATCCTGAACGGCGAGCGCGAGACCGGCGTGACGCTGCACCACATGACGCTGCGCCCGGACGCCGGCGACATCGTCGAGCAGCAGCGCGTGCCGATCGGCCCGGACGACACCGCGAAGGAGGTCTTCGACCGGGTCTCGACCGCCGCGGCGATCGCGCTCGACCGCGCGCTGCCCGCCATCCTCGACGGGACCGCGCCACGGCGGACGAACGACCTCGCGGCAGGCTCGTACTTCGGCGGACGTCGCCCGGAGGATGGCCGCATCGACTGGTCGTGGCCCGCGAAGCGCGTCCACGACCTCGTCCGCGCGGTCGCGCCGCCGTACCCGGGCGCGTTCTGCGACCTGCCCGGAGGGCGTCTCTCGGTCCTCCGGACACGCCTCGCCCGTTCACCGCCGGCCGTGCCCGCCGCCCCGGGGGTGTTCGTCGCAGATGGAGCGATCTGGGGCCGCTGCGGAGACGGCGCGTGCGTGGAGGTCCTCGACGCGACCGTCGACAGACGCGCGGCCGACGTCTCGGTCGTGGCGGCCCTGCTCGCACGCTGACGATCGGGCGCCTGGCGCTCAATGGCCCAACGTACACTTCGGGGATGTACCCCCGCTTGCGCGCCGCAGCCTGTTGCCTCGCGTTGCTCGGCGCGACGCACGCCCTCGCTCAGAGTACGAACGTCGCAGCGATCCAGGCGAGCGACGCGCGCAAGGCGGATGCGCGCACGCCCGCTGCGCTGGAC
>DAOMBL010000473.1:0-3005 GCA_035427325.1 Casimicrobiaceae bacterium | reverse complement strand
ACGCGAAGCTCGCGGGCGCGGGGTTCTACCCGGTGGGGAACCTGCTCGCGCACGGCGGCGGCAAGATGGGCGGCGACGCGTCGGGCCTTTCCGGCGGCGGCCTGTTCGTGAGCTGGGAGCTCGACCTCTGGGGCCGCGTGCGCTCGCAGGCGGCGACGGGATCGGCCGGGTACGAGGCAACGCTCGCCGACGAGCGGTTCGCGCGGCAGTCGATCGCGGCGGCGGTCGCGAAGGCCTGGATCCTCGCGATCGAGGCGAAGCTCCAGCGCGCGCTCGCCGAGGAGATCGCCGCCGCGGCGGTGCGCGCGGCCGGGCTCGCGCGCGACCGGCAGCGCGTGGGCATCGGCGATGCCTACGACGTCGCGCTCGCGGAGGTCACCGTCGAGACGACCCGCGAGGCCGTGCGTTCGCTCGCGCTCGCGGAGCAGCAGGCGCAACGCGCGCTCGAGACGCTCGTCGGGCGGTATCCGGCCGCGACGATCGAGGTGCGCACGTCGCTGCCGTCGATGCCGGGCGCGGTGCCGGTCGGCCTGCCTTCCGAACTCCTCGAACGCCGGCCGGACGTCGTCGCGGCGGAGCGCCGCGTCGCGGCGGCGTTCCACGCGGTCGGCGAAGCGAAGGCCGCGCGCCTCCCGAAGATCGCGCTGACCGCGAGCGTCTCGAGCGTCTCGTCCGACCTGTTCGTGCTGCAGAACCACTCGAACCCGGTCTGGAGCCTCGGCGCGAACCTCGTGGCGCCGATCTTCAACGGATTCGCGCTCGAGTCGCAGGTCGAGATCCGCACCGCCGAGCAGAAGCTCGCCATCGCCGACTACGGGCGCATCGGCGCGCGCGCGTTCGGCGACGTCGAGGGCGCGCTGTCGGCGGGCTTCGCGGCGGACGAGCGCGAGGCGATCCTCGCGCGCGCGGTCGTGAGCAACGCGCGGGCGCTGGAACTCGCCAAGGAGCGCTTCCGCGTCGGCTCGGGCGACCTGCGCGCGGTGCTGCAGCAGGGCACCGCGCTCGGCGCGGCGCGCGCGGCCGAACTCCGGATGACCAGTGAGCGGCGCGTGCAGCGGGTGAACCTGTACCTGGCGCTCGGCGGGGGATTCGGGGTGGAGCCGAGCGCGGCCGGCGCTCCCGCCGCGGATGCGCTCGCGGGCGGCACAACACGCGGTACGCCGCGCTGAGCCTTCGCCGCCGCGCCGGAGCGGCGCGGATGATACATTCGGCGCATGTCCACCGCGCCGTCCACCACGATCGTCGGCGCCGGCGTCGTCGGCCTCGCCTGCGCCGCGCACCTGCAGCGGCGCGGCCATGCGGTGACGCTGGTCGATCCCGAGCCACCGGGCTCGCAGTGCTCGTCGGGCAACGCGGGGATGCTGTCGCGCGCGTCCTGCGTGCCGGTCGGCCTGCCGGGCACCGCGCACAAGGTGCCGGGCTGGCTCCTCGATCCCGCCGGCCCGCTCGTCATCCGGCCCTCGTACCTCCCGGCGATCGCGCCGTGGCTGTGGCGCTTCTGGCGCTCGACCTCGCTCCCGCGCGTGCAGCAGATCGCCAGCGCGCTGCACGTGCTCCTCGATCCAACGGTAGTCAAGTGGCGCGTGCTCGCCGACTGGGCCGGCGTCCCGGACCTCGTGCGCCAGGAAGGCTACGCGATCGCATACCGGTCCGCGCAGGCTTTCGCCGGCGACGAGCTCGGCCGGCGGCTGCGGCGCGAACGCGGCGTGCGCATCGACGTGCTCGAAGGTCGGGCCGTGCGCGAGTTCGATCCGGCGCTCTCACCGGCGATCACGCACCTCGCGGTCCTGCCGGAGCAGGGGCACGTCGCGAATCCACTGCGACTGTCGCAGGCGCTCGCGGCGCGGCTCGAGGCCGGTGGCGCGCGCTTCGTGCGTGCGCGCGTGCGCGGATTCGACGTCGTCGACGGTCGCGTGCGTCGCGTCCTGACCGACGCCGATCCGGTCGAGACCGCGGCCGTCGTGGTCGCGGCGGGTGCGCGCTCGAAGCCGCTCGCCGCCGGACTCGGCGCGAACGTGCCGCTCGAGACCGAGCGCGGCTACCACGTGATGCTGGGGCGGCCGACGGTCCTGCCGCGCATCCCCGTCTGCGACGGTGGCGCCAAATGGTTCACCACGCCGATGGAGGATGGCCTGCGTGTCGCGGGGACGGTGGAACTCGCGGGCCTCGATGCCGCACCCGACTGGCGGCGCGCCGACCACATGCTCGAGGGCATCCGCAGGCTCCTGCCCGGGCTCGCCTTCGACACGGTGGAGCGCTGGATGGGACACCGGCCGTCGCTGCCGGACTCGCTGCCGGTGATCGGGCGCGCGCCGCGCGCGTCGAACGCGTTCTTCGCGTTCGGACACGGCCACGTGGGGCTCTCCGGCGGAGCGCCCACCGGCGAGATCATCGCGGCGCTGGTCGCGGGCGAGCGACCGCACGTCGACCCGGCGCCCTACGACGCCGCGCGCTTCGCGTGAGCGGGAATCAGCGGTACTGAAGGGCGACGGCCGCGCGCACCTGCGCACGCAGCGACTCGACGCCGAAGGGCTCGAGCAGCTTGCCGTTGATGCAGAACGTCGGCGTCTGCGTGAGTTTCAGCGCCTTCACGTCGGCGATGTCCTGTTCGAGCACCTTCGCGAACTCCGGCCGCTCCATGTCGCGCTTCAGGCGCGCGAGGTCGAGCCCGGGGACACCGCCCGGCACGGCAAGGATCTGGTCGGGCAGCGCCGTGTGTCCGCGCGCGCCGCTTTCCCTGGGAACGCGGGCGACCGCCGTCATCCCCGCATCGTTTCCGGCCCCGCCGCCGCCCGGCGCGCATCGGGACTCCGCCGCGGGCGCCACGGAGCCCGCACGAGCGAGATGACGAGAATCGCCGCGTTGATTCCGTGCTTCGCGATCGCGATGACGGCCGCGCATGCCCATCCCAAGCCCGCGCTCCTGCAGCACGTCGACGCGAACGGCCGCGCTGTCCGGCAGCGCGCCGTCGCGACCCGCGGCGGCATCGGCGAGAGTCTCTGCCA
>DAOMBL010000472.1:0-3032 GCA_035427325.1 Casimicrobiaceae bacterium | reverse complement strand
AGCGTTCAGTACCATTCGGCATGCTGCGATTCCTGATCAAGCGCATCGTCGCGACGATTCCGGTGACGTGCATCGTGGCCGTGGGCGTGTTTCTCCTGTTGCGCCTGACGCCGGGCGACCCGGCCGCCATCATCGCCGGCGACGCCGCCTCGCCGGAGAGCATCGAGAAGATACGCGTGGCGATGGGCCTGTCCGAGCCGCTGCCCGTGCAATTCATGCTCTGGGCGCGCCATGTGCTCGTCGGCGATCTCGGCCAGTCCTACTACTACAAGGCCCAGGTCAGCGACCTGATCGCGCACCGTCTCGAGCCGACGCTGGCGTTGTCGCTCCTCACCATCGTCTTCGCCGTGTTGGTCGCGGTGCCGCTGGGCGTGGTGGCGGCGTGGCGGCAGGGCGGCCTGCTGGACCGCGCGCTGATGGGGTTCTCGGTCCTGGGATTCTCGATCCCGGTGTTCGTGCTGGGATACGCGCTGATCTGGCTGCTGTCGCTCAAGCTCGGCTGGCTTCCCGTGCAAGGCTACCGGCGGCTGGCGGAGGGCTTCGGTCCGTTCCTGTACCACCTGATCCTGCCGGCATTCACGCTGTCGATCGTATACATCGCGCTCATCGCCCGCGTGACGAGGGCCAGCGTTCAGGAGGTGCTCGCGCAGGACCACGTCCGCACGGCGCGCGCCAAGGGCCTCACCGAGCCCCGCGTGCTCCTGGTCCATGCGCTCTCGAACGCCGCGGTGCCGATCATCACCGTGATCGGCATCGGCGTCGCGTTGCTCATCGGCGGGGTGGTGGTGACGGAGTCGGTCTTCGGCATCCCCGGACTGGGCCGCCTGACCGTGGACGCGGTGCTCGCCCGCGACTTTCCGACCATCCAGGGCGTGATCCTGTTCTTCTCCGCGGTGTACGTATTGGTCAACCTGCTCGTCGACATCTCGTACCTCTTCTTCGATCCTCGCATTCGCTACTGAACGACCCGGCCCGCGGCCGCGCCCCTTCGTGTTCCGGCCCCGACCGACGAACGACCTGCGACTTCATCCAGCGCGACGCTGCGCACTGTGGAAACCGCCTTGAACCCGAATCCGTCGCCCTCCGCTGCGACTCCCGACGGTCCGACGGGTCCCGCGCGCGCGCGCAAGGCGCCGAGCGTCTGGCATCGCGTCGCGGATAACTGGACCGTGCGGGTGGCCGGGGGCGTGCTCGCGCTGCTCGTCGTCATCGCGGCGGCCGCGCCGTTGCTCGGCACCGTGGACCCGACGCTGTTCGACCCGGCCAGCCGCGATCTGCTGCCGGGCGCGGTGGGCGAGGTGACCACGGCCGATGGCGATCTCGTGAAGCACACGTTCTGGATGGGCTCCGATTCCCTCGGCCGGGACATCTACAGCCGGGTGCTCTACGGCGCCCGCGTGTCGCTCATCGTCGGCGTGCTGTGCGCCCTGCTCTCGATCGCGGTCGGGCTGGTCGCCGGGCTCGCCGCCGGCTATTTCCGATGGGTGGACATGCCGGTCATGCGACTGATGGACGGCATCATGGCGGTCCCGGGGATCCTCGTCGCGATCGCGCTGGTCGCCATCTGGAAGGGATCGATGCTCACGGTGATCGTCGCCGTGGCCATACCGGAGATCCCCCGCGTCACGCGGCTCGTGCGCTCGCTCGTGCTTTCGCTCCGCGAGGAGCCCTATGTGGAGGCGGCCATCTCGCTGGGCACCCGGCCGCTCGGCATCATCGTGCGGCACCTGCTGCCCAACACGGCGGCCCCGCTGATCGTCCTGGGCACGTACATCTGCGCGTCGTCCATGCTCACCGAGGCCGTGCTGTCCTTCCTGGGCGTCGGGCTCCCGGCCGAACTGCCCACGTGGGGAAACATCATGGCGGAGGGACGTGCGCAGTTCCAGCAATATCCGCACAACGTGCTGTTCGCCGGCTTCTTCCTGGCGCTGACCGTGCTCGCCGTGAACATCCTCGGCGACGGCCTTCGCGACACCCTGGATCCGAAGAGGATCCGAATCGCGTGAGCGCCATCCTCGACATCCGCAACCTGCGCATCGCCCTGCCCCCCGGCGGCGATCGTCCCTTTGCCGTCGACGACGCCAACCTGACCGTCCATCGGGGAGAGGTCGTCTGCCTGGTGGGCGAATCGGGCTCGGGCAAGTCGGTCATCGCTCAGGCCGTGATGGGCCTGTCCGCGAAGGAGCTGCCGGTGGTCGCCGGCGAGATCCTTCTCGAGGGCGAGGACCTGCGCCAGGCGAGCGCGGCGCGCATGCGCGAGCTTAGGTGCGTGCGCATGTCCATGGTCTTCCAGGAGCCGATGAGCGCCCTGAACCCGGTGATGCGCTGCGGCGACCAGCTGGACGAGGTGCTGCGCACGCACACGAACTGGAGCGCCCAGGAGCGCCGCAGCAAGGTGCGCAGGATCATCGAAGAGGTGCACCTCCCCGATCCGGACCGCATGATCGCGTCGTATCCGCACCAGCTCTCCGGCGGCCAGCGGCAGCGCGTCATGATCGCGATGGCGCTGATCATGGAGCCGGCGCTCCTGATCGCCGACGAACCGACGACCGCGCTGGACGTGACCACGCAGGCGCAGATCCTCTCGCTCATCCACGAACTGCAGCGCAAGAAGGGCACCGGCGTGCTCTTCATCACGCACGACTTCGGCGTGGTGGCGGACATCGCCGATCGCGTCGCCGTGCTGCGACTCGGGGAGATGGTCGAGACGCAGGACAAGGCGGACCTGTTCGCGCATCCCCGCAGCGACTACACGCGGATGCTGATCGGCGCCGTGCCGTCGCTGGAGCCGCCGGCACGGACGCTCGATCCCGCGGCGCCGATCGTGTTGAAGACCGTGGGGTTGACCAAGACCTACGGGCGCAGCGGCTGGCTGTCCGGCGGGAAGGTCACGCGTGCCGTGGACCGCGTGAACCTGGAAGTGCGCCGCGGCCAGACGCTGGGAATCGTCGGCGAGTCGGGTTCGGGCAAGTCGACCGTGGCGCGCTGCGGCGCCCGCCTGCTCGATTCGGACAGCGGCGAGATCCTGCTGG
>DAOMBL010000471.1:0-3053 GCA_035427325.1 Casimicrobiaceae bacterium | reverse complement strand
GACTCGCCAAGGAGCGGGGTCAGACTCGACATTCCCCGCGCGAGAGCCGATCTGGGCCGCGGATGCGATCTACGTTCTCGTCGCGATCGTGAAAAGAGAGTTGCATCTAAAGCCGTCGCTCTACACCCTGCTACAGATTCTGTCGGTGACGCTGTTCGAGGAAATGCCTTTGCAACAGGCCCTTGCTGATCAGTCCGAAATCTCGCCAGCCCCCGAGATCACCATTCAGTTGAGTATTCAAGGATTTTGACCGGACACTACTGGCCTCCACCTGATTAGCGAGAAACCTCAGCAGCGCGCAGCATGCGCTCGGACGATGGTGGAGCGTCCACGAGGGCGGTGAGCAGACGAGGCAAGATTGTCTTCATGTCGAAGCGGCGATTGAATCGATACTGGAACTCGGCGAGGTAACGGTGGGCGTACTTGGCAAAGTCGAAGGCGTGGTAGGTGCCGGAGATGGCCGTCTTCAGATTGCCCAGCAGCGTGTTGACCGCCCTGAACTGTGGCAGCTTCACGCTGGCCTTGCCACCGCCGGTGACGATGCGCTCGTGCCCGGCGCCGACGAGCGTGGCTGCCCGGAAGCACCACAGCCCGTCGGAGACAACGGTGGCCGAGGTAGCGAGGTGGGTCGCGGCAAACACGGCAACCTCCTCCTCGGTGTGGGGTTGCTGGCGCAGGCAGGCCACGACCGGATGGCCACTCGGGGTGGTCTGCACCGCCGCCACGATCGGCACCTTGTTCTCCGAACCTCGGCCGCTCTTGCCGCCCGAGCGCTCGCCACCGAGGTAAGCGTCGTCCATCTCCACGCGCCTGTCGAGCTCGCGGCGATCCTCACGCCGGCGCATCGCTTCCATGATCTTGTGCTTGACCAGCCAAGCGGTGCGGTAGCTCACCCCGATCTGCCGCATGAGCTCGAGCGCCGAGACGTTGTTCTTGGCCTGGGTGAGCAGTTGCATGGCCAGGAACCACCGCGTCAGGGGCAGCTTGCTGGCTGCGAAGATCGTGCCGCTGATCAGGCTGCACTGCCGGCCGCAGTCGCCGCACTGCCAGTAGGGCAGCCCGCCGCGCTCGAAGTGGGTGCGTGCCGCGCCGCCGCAGGCCGGGCAGACGAACCCGTCCGGCCAGCGCGCGGCTTCCACCGCCGATCGACACTTCGCTTCGCTCCCGTATCGTTCGTAGAACTCCGGCATCGACAGCCCTGCCTGGAACTGCACTCGGTTCATCTTCATGGCGCACCTCCCTGGTCGGTGCACCTATCTTCGGCTCTCACAGGCTCAGCAGATGAGCTTGCTGAGGTTTCTCGCTAATCAGGTGCCTCCAAGAGTCGAGCAGGTTGTCTCATGTGCGAAGTCAGTAAACTGTCGAGCTTGATGGCGATTGTCGCGACGCAGATCCGGGCGGCAATTCAAGTCGGCGTCCCGGTGGAAGATGGCGCGAGGGCGCGTCGCAACGACGTGGGCGAGCCGACGTTCGACCCGTCCGCAGCAGTGCCGTGGGACGACGCCACCGGCCGCATGACGCGAAACGGTCTCGGCAGCCTCGAGATCGGCGCAGGCAAGACGCGGGTCGACGAGTAGCTCAGCGCCCGCCGCTATTGCCGCCTCGATCCCTCTTCTCGGGTTCGGCGGAATCCGTGGCTCCAGATCTCGGCGTCGGTGCGGCCGGTCTCGGCTCGGGGCCGGCGACCGGCACACCGTCCTTGTCGAAGTGCCATTCGCCGATGGGCTCGAACTTGGGCGGCGTGCCGAGGTCGGGCTGGCTCGCATTGGCGTCCACGGTGTCCCAGACCGCGCGATTGCCACCATGGTTGGGGCTGATCTTGCCGAGTCGGACCGAGGACTTGTAGTTCTCGCTCAGGGTGCCGGCGTCTTGCGACACCTGAGCGCGCCCCTTGTCGATCCTGGCTTTGGTCTCGGTTTCGCCGGCACTTAGGCGACCGGCCAGGTCGTTCCCCACCGGTTGGCCGGGAACCGCGCGCTGCCGACTCTGGCGCGCACGGATCTCAGCCTCGTTGGTCGCAGTCTGCTGGCGGAGCGCGCCGCTGTCGTCCGAGCGCGGGCGGGTGTCGTACTGCTCACGCAGCGACGAATCGGGCCAGCCCATCGTCTCGGGCAGTGGCCTCGACGGACCGAGCGGTTTGTCGATGGGCACGTAGCCGCTTGCCGAGCTACCGCCACGGGCGTACGAGTAGGCGATCTCGGTCACCGCGCGCTGCAGCTTGATCGGGTCTTCCTCGCGCAGGAGCCCACGCTCGGCGAGGCGCTGCGCCGCGTAGTTGGTGAAGTCGGTCTGCGTGCCGCTGCTCCACTCGCGCATGAACTGCGCCGTCCGAGCGAGTTCGCGTGCTCGACCGTACGCGGTGTCGCTGCTCTCTTGCCGCTCGATGGCCTCCCGGGACGACGCGTCGTAGGCGGCGGTGGATGTCGTGCGGTTGCCGCGCGCCCACTGATAGGCCTCCGAGGAACGAAAGTCCTTGATCAGAGCGCTTGCTTCCGCGAGCTGCGCGCTTTCGGCCGCCTTACGCGCGAAGTCGTAGGCGCTTTGCAGGGTCTGTTGGTCGATCTGCCGGCCCTCCGACCTCAGAACGTGTGAACCAATCGGCTGCCTCGACCGTTGAATCGCGAAGGTGATCTGGGGGCGAGGGACGGATGGGCGAAGACAAGGGCACGGCGGCATTGTTCGAGGACATGCCGGCCGTGGAGGGAGAGCGCAAGGCTGAAACGAGCCACCGCGGGGCGCCGAGACTGCAGGAGGCGGTTCGAGATCAGGTTGAGTTGCGTGCCTGCGACCTTGAATCGCTGCTTGCCCCCGACCATCGGGCGCGCTCGGTGTGGCAGTTCGTGCAGTCGCTCGACTTGTCGGCGCTGCACCGCGGCATCCGCGCAGTGGAGGGCCGCCCAGGACGCCCGCCGATCGACCCGGCGATCCTGGTGGCTCTGTGGCTGTACGCGACCCTTGACGGTGTGGGCTCGGCGCGCGAGTTGGCGCGCCTGTGCGAAGCCGAAGACGCCTACCGCCGGCTGCGCGGCGGCGGCGGGGTGAACCACCACACG
>DAOMBL010000470.1:0-3054 GCA_035427325.1 Casimicrobiaceae bacterium | reverse complement strand
TACTCGAGCACCGGTATGGCGTTGGGGGGGAGCGCGCCGGTGGCCGGCGTCGTGTTCGCGACCGCGGCGCCGGCGTCGAGGATCCCGCTGCCGCATACGCCGCCCGCGCTGCACTGCGTGCCGATCGGGAAGTCGCGCGTGGTGCCGGTGAGGATCGACAGCACGCGCCCCGGGGTCAGCAGCGGATTGCGCGCGATCATCAGCGACGCGGCGCCGGACACGAGCGGCGTCGAGAAGCTCGTGCCGGCTGCGATCGCGTAGTCGAAGTCGCCGGGAACCGTGTCGCCGATCGCGTGGGTCGACAGGATGAGCGACGACACGTCGTCGCCGTCGCCACCCGGCGCCGACAGGTCGACGCGGTGGCCGTAGTTCGAGTAACCGGCGCGGTCGCCGGTGTTGCCGGTCGCCCCCACCGTGATGACGCCGCCGCAGTTCGCGGGCGCCCAGTTCATCGCGTCGTCCGCGGCGTTGCCGGCCGCGACGATGACGACCGAGCCCTGCGCGAGGGCGTCGTCGATCGCTTCCTGGACGGCCGACGAGCAGGCGCCGAATCCGCCGAGGCTCATGTTGATCACCCGCGCCGGATTCGGGTTGGGCGGCACGCCCGCGATCTGCACGCCCGATGCCCAGAGCATGCCTTCGAACACGTCGGCGTTCGTGCCGCCGCACTTCGCGAGCGTGCGAACCGGCAGGACCTTCGCCGCCCAGTCCATGCCGGCGACGCCGAGGCCGTTGTCGGTGTTCGCGGCGATGAGGCCGCTGACGAAGAGCCCGTGGAAGAAACTCGCCTGCGCCGGCGAACCGTCGTAGCAGTCGCCGTCGGCGGTCCAGTCGCCTTCGTCGCGCGGATCCGGGTCGCGCCCGTCGCCGTCGCGCGCGCTCGCGGGGTCGGTGACGAAGTCGTAGCCCGGAAGCACGCGTCCGTCGAGGTCGGGGTGCGGCAGGATGCCCGTGTCGATGACGGCGACGGTCGTCGACGGCGCTCCCGTCGCGACGCTCCACGCCGCGGGCGCGTTGACGCCGGCCGCCGGATCGTGAAGCGACCACTGCGTGCCGAACAGCGGATCGTTCGGCACGACGTGCGGAATCATTCGGCGCACCGGGTCCGCGTACATCACCGCCGCGTCCTCCTCCAGTCTCGCCGCGAGCGCGGCGAGTTCGGAAGGTGCGCGCGCGACGGCGATCGAGAGGAGCCAGACGTTGCCGACCTTGCGCCCGGCGGCGACCGGCGTGCCGAGCAATGCGGCGAAGCGCGGCGCGAGCGCGGGCCAGTCCTCCGCCACGCCGTCCGCGAGCCGCACCATCAGCCGGTTGCCGTTCTGGCGGAAGCGCGGGTCCGGAGCGCGAGCCACCTTCTGGGCGCCCTGCTGCGCGCGAATCGGCTGCGCCCACAGCACCGAGCGGTCCTCGCGCAGCGCCTTGGCGATGCGCGCCGCGCCGACCTCGTCGATCGGACCCGCCAGGCCGAGTTCGAGGGCGCCGGTGCGCGTCGCCCCGATGAGCGTGAACGAGGCGCCGGCGACCCGCTCGAGATTCGCGAGCGTCGCGGCCGGCAGCGTGCCGCGCGGCGCCGTGTTCGGATGCAGCATCACGCGCAGTCCGGCGACCGCTTCCGCGAGTGCGGGCGGCGCCGCGGACACCGAGGCCAGCGTAGCGAGCGCCACGAGCGCGCGGCGCAGGGGAAACGGCTTGCGGGAGGCGGAGGGCATCATGCGGGATTCCGTCGGTCGGGACACGTGCCGGCACGGGGCCGAGTCCCGGTTTGACGCAAGATCGGTGCCATGCTCCCGGGCGACGCCGGCGTGCCGATGGTATCGAATCCGGCGGGGCCCGACGCGGGTCAGCCGGCCATGTCGCGAAGCATCGCGGCGCGGAAGGGCGAAAGCGTGTGGACCATCTGCGCGAAGACCTTCGGATTCGCGGCGATCACCTGGCCGCTCCTCAGGTAATCGCCCTCGCCGGACAGGTCGCCGATCAGGCCGCCCGCTTCGAGCACGAGCAGGCTTCCCGCCGCGACGTCCCAGGGGTTGAGGCCGACTTCGAAGAAGCCGTCGTAGCAGCCGGCGGCCACGTAGGCGAGGTCGAGCGCGGCCGCGCCCGGGCGGCGCAGGCCGGCGGTGTTCGTGACCATCTCCCGCATCATCGCGAGATACGTGTCGAGGTACCTGCCGTCCCGGAACGGGAAACCCGTGCCGACGAGGCAGTCGCGCAGGTGCTGGCGCTTGCTGACGCGGATGCGGCGATCGTTCTGGAACGCGCCGCGCCCGCGGGTGGCGGTGAAGAGGTCGTTCCGGACCGGGTCGTAGATGACGCCCTGCGTCACCACGCCGCGGTGCATCAGCCCGATCGACACGCAGTACTGCGGGAAACCGTGCAGGAAATTGGTCGTCCCGTCGAGCGGGTCGATCACCCAGACGTACTCGGCGGCCTCGTTCCTGCCCCTGGCCGTGCCCTCCTCGGCGAGGATCGCGTGGTCGGGGTAGGCGCCGAGCAGCGTGTCGACGATCGCCGCCTCGGCGGCGTGGTCGATCTCGCTCACGAAGTCCTTCGGCCCCTTCGAACTGACCTTGAGGAGGTCGAGGTCCCGGGCGCCGCGATTGATGATGTTGCCTGCGCGGCGTGCCGCCTTGACGGCGGTCGTGAGCATCGGGTGCATGGTGGTCGGTCGCGCCGCGGCGTGCGGCGCGAGGGAACGAGGCGTGGGATGCCGCTATTCTACGCGGGTGCGACCCCCTCCGATGGACGACGATGCCGCGTCCGCGCTCGCCCGCCTCGCGGTCGTGCTCGTCGCGACGAGCCACCCGGGCAACATCGGAGCGTCCGCGCGCGCGATGCACGCGATGGGCGTCGACCGCCTCGTGCTCGTCTCGCCCGGGCGGTTCCCCGATCCGGAGGCGAACGCGCGCGCGACCGGGGCGACCGCGCTGCTCGATCGCGCCCGCGTCGTCGGTGGGCTGGGCGAGGCCCTCGAAGGCGTCGCGTGCGCGATCGGCTTCACCGCGCGGCCACGCGCGTTCGCCGGCACCGTGTTGACGGTGCGTGAAGCCGCGGGGC
>DAOMBL010000469.1:0-3060 GCA_035427325.1 Casimicrobiaceae bacterium | reverse complement strand
AGCCTCGGACGCGATCAGCTGCGGCAGTTCGGCATCGGCGTATTCCCCCGAGAACGAGATGCGGCCCGCCGTCATCGGAGGCAGCGGCGCGCCCGCCGGACCGAGGATGCGAAACGCGAGCGGCAGGTCGCGCGACGCCGCGTCGCGTGCGCACGCGATCGCGACATCGAAGCCCTTGTCGCGGGAGAGCTTGCCGACGAGGCCGACGCGGATCGCCGCCGGAAGCGCGGCAAACGCGGCCTCCGGATGCGGCCAGGCTTCGACCGGCGTATCGGGAAAGTGCCGCGAAAACCGCGCAGCGGTGTCGCGGGTCGGCGCGATCGCCCGCGCGCCCCGGCCGAACGCCTCGCGGAAGGCGGCGCGCCACGCGGCGATGTCGAGCGGCCACTGCGCGGGACGTCGCGCGAGGCACGCGTTGCATCCGGCCTCGTCCGGTTCGCCGCAGTATCGTCCTTCGCCGCGATCGAGGTGGTAGCGCGGACAGTACGTGTAGGCGTCGTGAAGCGTGACGTCGAGCGACGCGCCGAGCGCGGCGGGAAGGCGGAGCACCTCCCGCGGCAGGCCGTCGACGTGGTGCACGTGGACGTGCGACACGGCCAGCGCGCGCAGCGTGCCGACCAGCATGTCGCGATCCTCGGGGAAGTCGAACGCGAGATCGAGACGGTCGCCGCCGCGCGCCCACGAGAGGCGTACCGAGCCCCGGCCGCCGGGGACGAGCGTCAGGACCTCCGCGCGATGCTCGAGCGCCGCACGAAGTTCGTCCACGTGCCGCCGCACGCCGCCCGCCCAGCCGTGGGTCACG
Organism: Casimicrobiaceae bacterium; assembly: GCA_035427325.1. Taxonomy (GTDB): domain Bacteria; phylum Pseudomonadota; class Gammaproteobacteria; order Burkholderiales; family Casimicrobiaceae; genus VBCG01. The sequence goes on along the minus strand of DAOMBL010000469.1, from coordinate 2,258 downwards.
AGCAGGATGCGCGGGCGCGGCGAGCGCGCGAGCGAGGCGAGCGTGGCGGGGACGTCCGACGTCAAGGGTGGGAGCGCGAGGCGTGCGCCCGCGCGGGGCCGGGCCGGGGGGACGATTGTAGCGGGCGGACCGCCTGCGGTCGGCCCCGGCCGGCTCCGGTCAGCGGTCGACGAGCGAGACGACCACCGGCTGGTGGTCGGAGAGCCGCGTCGCCGAGTCGACCTCGGCCGCGCGCACGCGCCCGGCGAGTTCGTCGCTCGCGAAGACGAAGTCGCAGGCGATCGGCTCGGACTGCGGCGTGAAGCGCTCGTGGACGTTGAACGTCGCAGGCTGCGGCGCGTCCCCGTGGACGAGGCGCCACGCGTCGTGGAAGCGCGAGGTGCCGTCGTCGAAGGGCGCGAGCATCCGGGCGTATTCGGGGTCGTCCGGTCCGAGGTTGAAGTCGCCGGTGACGATCGTCGCCCGCGGCATCGCGAGCCGCCGGAACGGCCCGTCCTCGCGATCGGTCCCGCCCACTCGCGCGTGCGCGTGCGCCTCGGCGTGGATCTCGCGCACGCGCGCGACCTGGGCCCTGCGCTGCGCGGCCGACCAGTACTCGAGGTGCGTGGTGATCACGCGCACCGGACCGAAGCGCGCCGTGACGACGGCCTCGACCGCGACGCGCGGCATCGAAGGCACCGCCGGATCGGCGGGCCAGGGCAGCGCGTGCCTGCGCACCGCCTGCACGGGCAGCCGCGACGCGATCGCGTTGCCGAAGCGCCGGCGACGCCCGTGCGGGCCCGGGTGGTCGGCGCCGACGCCGTGCACGACCTCGTAGCCGGGCAGGAGTTCCGACAACAGCGCGAACTGGTCGCGCCCGTCGTTGCCGGCGAGACCCGGGTCGGGAAAGTTGTCGGCGACCTCCTGCACGCACAGCACGTCGAAGTCCGCGAGCGACCGCGCGTGCGCGATCACCCGCGCCGGATCGACGCGGGCGTCGATGCCGCGGAACCACTGCACGTTCCAGGTGAGGACGATCATGCGCTCACCCTTGAACCGAAGCGCGAGGGCGCGGGTGTGCGGCCGGACGCCGCTTCGGGGAAGCGATCCACGCTACCGGATGCCCGCGCGCATGAACGACGCGACGAACTGGCGCTGGAACAGCAGGAAGGCGATCAGGAGCGGCGCGGTGGTGAGCAGCGTCGCCGCCGTGATGATCGACCAGTCGATGCCCTGGTCGGTCGACGCGAACACCTGCAGGCCGACCGTCACCGGACGCGACTCGACCGAGTTGGTGATGATGAGCGGCCACAGGAAGTTGTTCCAGTGGTAGCTCACCGAGACCAGCGCGTACGCGAGATAGGTCGGCCGGGCGAGCGGCACGTAGACCTTCCAGAGCACCTGCAGCGGCGTGCAGCCCTCGACGCGCGCCGCCTCGTCCAGTTCGCGCGGGATCGTCTTGAACGTCTGGCGCAGCAGGAAGATGCCGAAGGCGCTCGCCATGTACGGCAGCCCGATCGCGAGGATCGTGTCCTTGATGCCGAGCCAGGTCATCGTCCGGTAGTTCTCGACGATCAGCACGTCCGGCATGATCATCAGCTGCACGGGCACGAGCGCGAACAGCAGGTTGCGGCCGGGGAAGTCGAACCGCGCGAACGCGTAGGCGGCGAGCGTCACGAGCACGAGCTGCGCGGCGAGCACCATCGTCACGAGAAGCACCGTGTTGACGAAGTAGCGCGCGAACGGCGCGGCCTGCCAGGCCTTGACGAAGTTGTCGAGCGTCAGCGGCGCCGCGAGCGCGAGGCGCGTCGAGAACTCGGCCGGGTGGAACGCGGTCCAGAACGCGTAGAGCAGCGGCAGCACCCACAGGAAGCCGAGCAGCCACGCCCCGGCCGTCTCGAGGGCGCGCGCGAACCCGCGCGAGTCGTAGACGTGCGTCGTGGCTTCCATCGGCGGTCAGGCTGCGCCGGGGACGCGGAGCCCCCTTCGGGGCGGCGGCCGAAGGCCGTTTCGGGGGGATGTCATCTGTAGTGCGTCCTGCGCTCGAGGACGAAGAACTGGACGAGCGCGGTCAGCCCCAGGATCGCGAGCAGCACCATCGTGAGCGCGGCGGCGTAGGCCGAGTCCCAGAAGCGGAAGCCGATCTCGTAGATGTAGTAGAGCAGGAGCGCCGTCGCGTTGTCGGGACCGCCGCGCGTCATCACGACGATGTGGTCGACGAGCCGGAACGCGTTGATCACCGCGTTCACGAGCACGAACAGCGTCACCGGCATCAGCAG
>DAOMBL010000468.1:0-3068 GCA_035427325.1 Casimicrobiaceae bacterium | reverse complement strand
GTCGGCCTGAAGGCCGACCCACAGGAGGGCGGTGGGTCGGGCTTCAGCCCGACGGCCGGAAGGCCGATCCACCGCATGCGCATTCGGCGGCAGCGGCCCGTGGGCCCGCCCGCGGCAGCGCCGCGCTCGAACGATCAGGGCGCGAAGCCCTCGGCGAGCTTCATCCGCTGCACCTTGCCCGACGGGCCCTGCGGCAGCGCGTCGACGAAGCGAACGTATCGAGGCGACTTGTAGCGGCCGAGTTCGCGCAGGCAGTGCGCGAGCACGTCGCCGGTCGTGAGCGCCCGTCCTGGCTTCACGACGATGCACGCGAGGATCTCCTGGCCGTAGTCGCGATCGGGCACGCCGACGGCGGCGGCTTCGAGCACCTCCGGGTGACGGAGCAGCGCCTCGTCGATCTCGCGCGGCGCGATGTTCTCGCCGCCCTTGATGATCAGTTCCTTCAGGCGACCCGTGATGAAGTAGAAGCCGTCGGCGTCGCGATGGCCGAGGTCGCCGGTCGCGAGCCAGCCCTCCGCATTCAACGGAGGCTTCGCGCCAGGCTCCGCGCGGTGGTAGCCGCGCATCGCGGAGGGTCCGCGCAACTCGATCTCGCCGGTCTCGCCGTCGCCGAGCACGCGGCCGTCGGGCGCGACGACGCGCGCTTCGATGCCGAGCGGCCGTCCGGCGCTGCCGATCTTGCGCTCCGGACCGCCGCCCACCGGCGCCCCGCCCGGCGGGCGAGGCATCGGATTGCAGAACGCGATCGACGCGGTCTCGGTGAGTCCCATCGCCTCGACGAGCGGAATGCCGAAGCGCGCCCCGAACGCGCGCTGCTGGTCGGGCGGCAGCGGCGCGGACGCCGACCGCGCGAAGCGCACGCTCGCCGCCGCCTCGCGCTGACCCGGCGTCAGGTCGGGGCCGTTCAGCAGGTACGCCACGATCGTCGGCACGAGGTTGAGCCAGGTCGGACGGTAGCGCTCGACCTGCGGCCACCACTGCGACGCGCTGAAGCGGTAGGGCAGCACGAGGCTGCCGCCGCTCGCGAGCGTGCTCGCGCAGGCGATGCACTGCCCGTTGATGTGATAGAGGGGCAGCGACGTGAGCACCCGGTCGCGCGGACCCAGCGACTGGTGGGCCGCCACGGCGCGTCCCGCGTGCAGCATGTTCGCGTGCGTGAGCATCACGCCCTTCGGCAGGCCCGTCGTGCCCGACGTGTACATCAGCATCGCGCCCGCGTGCGGATCGACCGGCGCGGGCGCGGACGACCGGTCGCCCGGCAGCGCGAGTTCGTCCGGCGAGGTGACGACGAGACGCGCGTCGACGCCGGTCCGTGCCAGTGCGTCGCGCAAACGGGGCGCATGCTCGTCGGACGCGAAGATCGCGCGCGGCCCCGCATGGCGCAGCACGTGGTCGAGATGCGCGTCCTGCGCGAGCAGATTGAACGGCGCCACGACGCGCCCCGCCGCCATCGTCCCGACGAACGCGGACGCCGCCGCGATCCCGTTCGGCAGCATGAACGCGACGACCTCGCCGCGGCCGATGCCCCACGACCCGAACGCGGCATCGAGGCGCGCCGCGATCGCCGCCATCCCGCCGTACGAGAGCGTTCCGCCCGAGTCGGGCGAGAGCACGAACGGCGCGCCGGGCGCGCGCTCCGCGTGCTCGACCAGGACGTCGAGGAAGCTCGGCGGTTCGCTCACCGGCCGTGGCGCCGACGGTAGTCGCCGAAGAGTTCGTCTTCGGTCGGCTCGTGCACGCGATCGGCGGGAATCGGCATCGCGACGCGCGTGATGTTGAGGAAATGCCGGTAATTCAGGTTGTCGGAGAAGCCGTTGCGCCCCCAGGTGCCGCAGCCCATCGACAGCGAGAACGGCAGGCCGTTGTCGTAGCTGCCTCCGGTCGCGAAGCAGTGGGCCTGGTTGACGATGACGCGCGACACCGGCAGCGTGAGCCCGAGTTCGGTCGCCCGCCCGGGGCGCGACGTGTGCAGGCCGACCGAATGGCCGGCGCCCTGGTAGCCGTAGATCGCCGCGACGCGCCCCGCCGCGGCGGCGAAATCGGGCGCGCGATAGAACGCGAGCACCGGCGAGAGCTTCTCGCCCGAGAACGGATGCCCGGGACCCACGCCGTCCTCGTCGACGATCAGGAACCGCGCCGACGCGACCTCGGGCCGGACGAGCCCGGCGAGCGCCGCGATCGCAGGCGCCGGCTGCGCGACGACCTGGGGCGAGAGCTTGCCGCCAGGGAACATCGTCGCTCGGAGCCTCGCCGCCTCCTCGCGGTCGAGGCGCACGCCGCCTTCGCGCGCGAGCACGTCGCGCGTCGGCGATCGGCGCGACCGCGATCACGCTGTTCTCCGACGAACACGAGGTCGCGTTGTCGAAGGTCTTCGAGCGCGCGATCCGCGCAGCGGCCGCCGCGAGGTCCGCGGTTTCGTCGACGATCGCCGCGACGTTGCCGGCGCCCACGCCCAGCGCGGGCGTCCCGCTCGCGTACGCGGCGCGCACGTTGTTCGCCGAACCGGTCGCGACGACGAGGTCGGCCTGCCGCATCAGTTCGTTCGTGTGCTCGCGCGTCACCGGCGAGGGCAGCGCGAGCACGAGGTCGCGCGGCGCGCCGATCGCGTCGAGTTCGGCGTGGACGTACGAGAGGAGCAGCGCCAGCGTCGACGCGCCCTTCGGCGACGGCGCGATCACGATCGCGTTGCGGCCCTTGAGCGCGTTGACGACGTTGTTGGCCGGCGTTGCCGCCGGATTGGTCGACGGCGTGATCGCCGCGACGACGCCGACCGGCCGGGCGATCTCGACGATGCCTCGCTCCGGGTGCTCCGCGATGACGCCGACCGACTTCGCGCCCCGAAGGTCGCGCAGGAGTCCCATCGTCTTGCGGCGGTTCTTCGCGAACTTGTCGCCGGCGTCGCCCAGCCCCGTGTCGCGGACCGCGAGTTCGGCGAGCGCGCGGTTGCGCGAGGGCTCGACGATCGCCCAGCCGGCGGCCGTCGCGAGCTCGTCGGCCCGCGCCTGGTCGCAGCCGTCGACGACGCGCTGCGCGGCGCGGGCACGCGCGACAGGCGCCGCGACGTCGTC
>DAOMBL010000467.1:0-3068 GCA_035427325.1 Casimicrobiaceae bacterium | reverse complement strand
CCGATGCGCACGACGCTCGCGTCGGCGCACTGGCGCCGGCAGGTCGCCGCGGTGCACGCGCAACGCCTGCTGCGCGAACTCGGCTCCGACGCGGCACGGGACGCCCGATGAACGGACCAGGACCGGTGCCGCGCACCTGGAGCGCCGCGGACGGCCTGCACCTCGACCTGCGGGGCATGGCGCCTCCGGGACCGATGGTCGCGATCCTCTCGACGATCGAGCGCGGCGCGTGCGGAGATGCGTTCGTCGTGCACCTCGATCGCGATCCGGTCTTCCTGTATCCCGAACTCGCCGAGCGCGGCTTCGACGCGCGCGCCGTCGACGGCGACCCGGGCGAGGTCCGCCTCGTCATCGAGCGGGTGCGCCGGTGACCTCGGGCGCGACGTTCCTCACGGGCGCTTCGGGACGGCTGCTCCCGTTCTGGATTCCGTTCCGCTTCTTCGGGGCGGCGGTTGCCTTCCACCTCGTCGCGTGGCTGGCGGCGCTGGCGGGCGCGGAGACGCTGCCGTCGTTCGGCGGCGGCCTCGGCTGGCCGCTCGCCGCGCTGCACGCGGTCACGCTCGGCGTGCTCGCGATGACCGCGATCGGCGCGAGCCTGCAGCTCTTCCCGGTCGCGACGCGCCGTCCGATCGCGCACGCGCGCTTCATCGGCGCGGTGTTCTGGACCTACGTTCCGGGCGTCGCCGCGATCGTCGCGGGCATGGGGTGGCCCTCGACGGCCCTGCTCGGCGCCGGGGCGCTCGCGGTCGCGGTCGCGCTCGCCGGATTCGTCGCGCTGTTCGCGCTGAACCTGTCGGGGGGGCGCGGCATGCCGCTCGTCGTCGCCCACGGCGCGGTCGCCGCGGGTTCGCTCGCCGCGACGCTCGTCATCGCCCTGGGACTCGTCGGCGCCTACGCGGCCGACTTCGGGTTCCGCGTCGACCGGACGATGCTGGTGCCGCTGCACGTCGCGCTCGCGGGCTACGGCTTCATGGGCATGCTCGCGCTCGGACTGTCCTACGTGCTCGTCCCGATGTTCGCGATCGCGGACGCGCCGCCGGCCCACCGCGGCTGGGCGTCGTTCGCGCTCGCGACCGGAGCGCTCGTGCTCGGCGTCGTGGCGTCGCTCGGCGTGCTGCCCGGCGTGCTCGGCGTCGCCGCGGCGGGACTGGGGGCGGTGGCCGCGATCCTTCACGTGCAGCTGATGCGCGAGGCGATCGCGGGTGGCCTGCGGCGCGAACTCGGTACCGGGTTCCGGCTGATCCGCCACGCCTGGATCGCGCTCGTCGCGAGCCTCGTGCTCGCGCTCGGCCTGGCGCTCGAGTGGCCCTGGCCGCGCCTCGCGACGCTGTTCGGCGCGACGCTCATCGCCGGGTGGCTGCTTTCGTTCGTCCTCGGCGTCCTGCAGCGCATCGTTCCGTTCCTCGCCTCGATGCACGCCGCGCGCGGCCGGCGCCGGCCGCCGACGCCGTCGTCGCTGACCGACGAGCGCTCGCTGCGCGCGCACCTGCTTCTGCACCTCGCAGCGCTCGGGCTCCTCGCGCTCGCGATCGTCGTCGACAGCGATATGCTCGCTCGTGCGGCCTGCGTCGCGGGGGCCGCGGGCGCATGCGTCTACGCCGTCTTCTTCGTCCGGGCGGTGGGTGCCGCACGCGCCGCTTCGGGCGCGAACGGCGCGCCGCAGGCCGCTCCGTGACGCCGTTCTCCCTTCGACTGCCGCCTTCCGACCCGATGCCATGACCTTCCGACGCCAGACCCCGCAGGCCCTCGACGACGAGCACCGCGCCGCGCTCGCGCTCTACGGGAAGCTCGAACAGGCCGTCGCCGCGGGCGACGACGAGGCGCTCGCGCGTCTCGCCGGGGCGCTGTCGCGCCACCTCGAAGTGGAGGTCGGCCATCACTTCGGCGTCGAGGAGCGCGAGATCTTCCCGCGCCTCGCGGAGTCCGGGGAAGGCGACATCGCGGCGCTGCTGCAGGAAGAGCACGAGGCGATCCGCGAGGTCGTGGCCGAACTCGCTCCGCTCGTTCCGGGCGAGTCCCGCGCGACGCCGCAGGGGCGCGACCAGTTCCGAAGGCTCGCGCTCGAACTCGTCGAGCGCCAGGTCGCGCACATCCAGAAGGAGTCGATGGCGCTGCTGCCGGTGCTGGACGACATGCTCGACGACGAGACCGACCGCGCGCTGTCGTTCGCGCTCGCGTCGGCCTGACCCGGTTCACCACAGGAGACGATCCGATGGACACCATCGCCCCGGTTCGAGAAGCCCGCACCCGAGCGCTCGCGCGCACCGACCTCGACGCGGTCGTCGCGATCGACGCGGTGGTCGAGGGCCGCACGCGCCGCACCTACTTCGAGCGCCGGCTCGCGGCCGCGGTCCGCGAGCCCGGCCTGCACGTCCAGGTCGCGATCGACGACGACGACGGCCTCGCCGGCTACATGCTGGGGCGGGTGATGGAGGGCGAGTTCGGGCGCGCCGTGCCTGCGCTCAGGCTGGAGACGCTGGGCGTGCGGGCGGATGCGAAGGGACGCAACGTCGGCGGGCGGCTGCTCGACGCGATCTCGTCGGTGGCTGCGAAGCGCGGCGTCGGCGAGTTGCGCACCGCGGCGCGCTGGAACGATCACGCGATGCTGCGCTGGTTCGACCAGCACGGCTTCGTGCTCGCCCCGAATCACGTGGTCGAGCGTGCGATCGACGGGACGGCGATCGAGGCCCCGGTCGACGCTCCGGTGTTCGTGGATGCCGGGCGCGGGCCCGGGGGCGAGGTCGACTACGGTGCGCCGGGCGGCAACGACTACGAGCGGCTCGCGCGCGACACCTGCGAGGTGAGCGCGATGCAGCCGTCCGACCTCGCCGAGATCGTGCGCATCGACCGGGGACTCACCGGGCGCGACCGGTCCGGCTACATCGGCCGCAAGCTCGCCGAGGCGATGGACGAGAGCGGCGTGCGGGTGTCGCTCGCGGCGCGCCTCGACGGGGCCATCGTCGGATTCGTGATGGCGCGCGCGGATCTCGGCGACTTCGGGCGGACCGATCCGAGCGCGGTGCTCGACACGATCGGCGTCGACCGGGAGTACGGGCATCGCGGGGTGG
>DAOMBL010000466.1:0-3082 GCA_035427325.1 Casimicrobiaceae bacterium | reverse complement strand
ACGCCGCAGGCGGCACGCGTGGCGTGATGAACCGCCTCGAGTCCCTCCTGCATCGCGATGCGCGAACGGTCGACGGCCGCGACTGGGGTTCCGTGCTCGCGGAGGTGACGGAAGTCGGCGACGTCGTCCGCCCGCTCGATCGCCCGCTGTCCTCCCGGCCCTCGGTCGTCGTGATGCGCGGCAACCTCGCTCCCGAGGGATCGATCCTCAAGCTCGGCAACGCGGATGCGAAGACGGCGCTGTTCCGCGGCAAGGCGCGCGTCTATCCGTCGCAGGAGGCCGCGCTCGAGGGCCTGCGTCGCGGCGACCTCGTCGACGGGACGGTCGCGGTGCTGCGCGGGATGGGCCCGCGCGGCGGGCCCGGGATGGCGCTCGCATCGGGGTTCGTCGCCGCGCTCGACGGCGCCGGACGATCGTCGTCGGTGGCGGTCGTGACCGACGGCCAGCTCTCGGGGCTGAACCGGGGCATCGCGATCGGACAGGTCTCGCCCGAGGCCGCCATCGGCGGGCTGCTGCCGCTCGTGGTGGACGGCGACCCGATCGTCATCGATGTCGAGCGCCGGACCGTGACGCTCGATGTGCCGGAGGCGACACTCGACCTCCGTCGCGCGTCGGCAGGGGCGCCCGTGCCTGCGGACGAGCGCGGTTGGCTGTCGATCTACGCGCGCACGGTCGCGCCGATGCAGGCGGGCGCTGTGCTCGTGGAGCCGCAGGGAGGGCCGCCATGGCTCGGGTGCTCCTGAAGGATGTCGCGAAGGTGTACCCGGGCGGGACGGCCAACGCAGTCCGGGACTTCAACCTCGAGGTCGCCGACGGCGAACTCGTCGTCTTCGTCGGGCCCTCCGGATGCGGCAAGTCGACGACGCTGCGGATGATCGCGGGGCTCGAGGAGCCCACCGGCGGCGAGATCTGGATCGGCGAACGGCCGGTGACGAGGCTCGAGCCGAAGGACCGCAACGTCGCGATGGTCTTCCAGAACTACGCGCTCTATCCGCAGAAGACCGTCTACGCGAACCTGTCGTTCGGGCTCAAGATGCGCGGTGTCGACGCCGCGGAGATCGACCGCCGCGTGCGCGCGGCCGCGAACCTGCTCGGGCTCGAGCCGCTGCTCGAGCGCAAGCCGAAGCAGCTGTCGGGCGGCCAGATGCAGCGCGTCGCGCTCGGCCGCGCGCTCGTGCGCGAGCCCGACGTATTCCTGCTGGACGAGCCGCTCTCGAACCTGGACGCCAAGCTCCGCGTGCGCATGCGCGAGGAGATCGGCCGGCTGCACGCGGAGGTCGGTACCAGCATGATCTACGTCACCCACGACCAGATCGAGGCGATGACCCTCGGCCACCGGATCGTCGTGATGCGCGACGGCCTGATCCAGCAGGTCGGGACTCCGCTCGAACTCTACGACCGGCCCGCGAATGCCTTCGTCGCCGGCTTCATCGGATCTCCCGAGATGAACTTCGTCGACGGCATCCTCTCGGGCGGGCCCGGCCACGCGCGGTTCCGGTCGGGCGAGCTCGAGATCGCCGTCCCGGACGCCGAGGGTTCGGGCGAGGTCAGGCTCGGCATCCGCCCCGAGCACATCGAGCGTGCGCCTTCCGGAACCGCGGACGGCATCCTGAAGGTTCGCCGCGTCGAGCAGTTCGGCGCGCAGACCCACGTCGCCGGGGAACTCGCGGGCGTACCCCTCGAGGCGCTCCTCGATCGCGACGACGCGATCGCCGCGGCCGACGAGATTCCCGTGCGCCTCGACCCGAAGCGCATCCACGTGTTCGACCGGGTCAGCGAACGACGGCTGAACCGGCGCGCCGCCTGACGGCCGCCACGACGAGCAGGACCCACGACCAAGGAGGACTGACGATGCCCGACGCACCCGAACTGCATGCCAACCCCGCCGCGGCGGCCACCCCGGACCCGACCCGGCGCAGGATCGTCGCCGCGAGCGCCGCGGTCGGCGCGATGAGCGCGCTCGGCTTTCCAGCCGTGCACGCGCAGTCGACCGTGACGCTGCGCATCCTGAACAACGAGACGTCCGTCGACAGCAATCGCGCCCTGCGCGTCGCGGCGGCCGAGTACGAGCGCAAGTTCCGCACGCGCATCGTCGTCGACTCGGTGCCGATCGACGACACGTTTCCGAAGATCCAGGCGTCGATCAAGGCCGGCCAGCCCTACGACATGGCGACGATCGGCTTCATCGCGCACATGGTCATCCTCGCGAACCAGGGTGCCCTGGTGCCGATGACGGAGCTCACGAAGAAGCACCAGTGGGGCCCCAAGATCCTGTTCCCGATCAACAACCAGGTCTGGTGGTATCCCTACGACTACAACCTCGCGTGCTGCTACTACCGCAAGGACCTCTACGCGGAGAAGGGCCTGAAGGTGCCGGAGACCTGGGACCAGTACCTGTCCAACGCGCGCGCGCTCACGGTGATGAAGGACGGCAACGTCGATCGCGGCGGCTGCGTGTTCCCGATCGCGAGCAACGGCGCGACCAACTGGACGTCGTTCGCGTTCATGTGGGGCGAGGGCGTGCGGCTGATCGGCGACAAGTGGAACGTGACGCTCGACTCGCCGGAGAACACCGACCGCGTCTCGCGCTACCTCGACCTGTACGCCGAGCTCTACAAGACCATGCCGCCGAACATGAACGCGGTGAGCTACGCGCAGCTCCTGGGCCTCTTCGCCACCGACAAGGTCGCCCATTCCGCGTACTCGGGGCGGCTGGTCGAGACGCTCGAGGCCCGCGCGCCGAACCTCACCACGCAGTTCGGAGTGTTTCCGTACCCGGACAGCAAGGGGGCCGCGAGGGCGCTGAACAACGGCTACGACGGGTTCGTGGTGATGAAGTCGAAGCAGAGCGAGGAGGCGATGAAGTTCATGCGGTGGTTCCTCGAGAACCACTACATCAACTGGCTGCACTCGGCCCCGATCCACTTCCAGCCGCCCCGCCTCGACGTCTACGAGGACAAGCGCTGGCTCGCCCACCCGCTGATCGAGAAGCACAAGTCGATCGTCGACACGATGCATTCCTGGCTCCTGGACAAGAAGATCGTCATCCATTCGATCGACACCGACGGGCCGCCGCCCGACC
>DAOMBL010000465.1:0-3086 GCA_035427325.1 Casimicrobiaceae bacterium | reverse complement strand
GCCACGAGGACCGCCGAGGAACTCGGACAGGTCCGGCGCATGATCGCGAAGCTGCGCCTGCCGCTCCCCGAGGTGACGCTGCGCCGGATGCGCCGCGACGACCGCGGAAGGCGCGTCGCTCTCCGCGCGACGCTGCGGCGTATGTCGGGTGCCGCGGGCCCGGCCGCACCGCTCGCGTTTCGCGCGCGCAGGCGCGCCACGCCGCCGCTCGTCGTGCTCTGCGACATCTCGGGATCGATGGACCGCTACTCGCGGATGATGCTGCACTTCCTGCACGCGATCACCAACGATCGCCACCGCGTCCACGTGCTCCTGTTCGGCACGCGGCTCACCAACGTCACCCGGCACCTCAAGCACCGCGACGTCGACGTCGCGCTCGAACGCGTCGCGGCGTCGGTCGAGGACTGGGCCGGTGGAACGCGCATCGGCGCGTCCCTCGCCGAGTTCAACCGTCGCTGGTCGCGGCGGCTCCTCGGACAGAACGCGGTCGTGCTCCTGATCAGCGACGGCCTGGATGCCGAGGCCGGTACCGGTCTCGACATCGAGATGGAACGGCTCGCCAAATCCTGCCGGCGGCTCGTCTGGCTGAATCCGCTGCTCCGCTACGCGGACTTCGAGGCGCGGCCCGCGGGCATCCGCGCGATGCTTCCCTGGGTCGACGAGTTCCTGCCGGTCCACAACCTCGTCTCGCTCGAGGCGCTGGCGGACATCCTCGCGAAGGGCGCAGGGTCGGCACGGGTCGACCCCACGCGGCCGGCTCCCGGGCGGGGGCGCGGCAGGCGGGCGTCGTCAGGCCGGATCGGCTCCGCGCCGTCTGCGGGCGGGGCGGTCAGCCCGACAGGTCGAAGGTGACCTGCCCGCGGCCGGCCATCGCCACCCGTTCCAGGTCGGCGGTGGATCGCTCGTGGGCGCCGCGCAGCGTCAAGGCGGCACCGCGCTCGGCGGCCTGCTGGGCCAGGGCGATCAGGTCCGCCAGCGGCAGCGAAGCGTGAACGGCGACGCCGGCCCCCAGTCGCAGCAGCGACTGGGCGAGGCGGACGTCCCGGCTGCCCCGGCTGGCCTGGGCGTCCCGGGGCGGCTGGGTGTCGGTATCGAGGTTCATGGGCTAAAGTTAGCACATTGCATGCCCGGCGCCGGGCGTGCCTCAAACGAGCGAACCGTGGACCTTTCGAGCAGCCGGCTCGTGCCGGCCCCCCCCGCCCGCGTCTGGGAAGCGCTGAACGACCCGGACACCCTCAAGGCCTGCATCCCGGGATGCGAATCCTTCGTCCGCGAGGCGGACGGCAGCTGGGCCGCGACCGTCCTGGCCAAGGTCGGGCCGGTGTCGGCGCGGTTCGGCGGCAGGATCGAACTCGCCGACGTGAACCCGCCGACCGGTTACACGCTCAAATTCCAGGGGCAGGGCGGGGCCGCCGGGTTCGCGAAGGGCGAGGCGAAGGTCGCGCTCGCGCCCGCGGAGGGCGGCACGACGCTCAACTACACCGCGTCCGCCCAGGTCGGTGGCAAACTCGCCCAGGTGGGTTCGCGGCTGATCGACGGCGCGGCGGCGAAGCTCGCCGACGATTTCTTCGCGCGCCTCGCCGAGCGCCTCGCGCCGGCCGCGGTGGTCGCCTCGCCGGCGCCCGCGCCCGCGGTATCCCCGCCCGCAGGCGGGGCGCGCTGGATTCGGTATGCGGCCCTGGCCGCGATCGTCGCGCTGCTCGTGTGGCTCGCGACCAAGGGGGGCTTCCGCTCCTGAAAGGGTGAACGATGGACAGCGTCGATCTCGAATGCCTGAAGCGCAGCGCCGAGTGGGTCGAGGCCGGACGGCGCGTGCTGCTCGTGACGGTCGTCAAGACCTGGGGGAGTTCGCCGCGCCCGCCGGGCGCGATGCTCGCCGTGCGCGACGACGGCCACGTCGTGGGCTCGGTGTCCGGTGGCTGCATCGAGGACGACCTCATCGACCGAGTGCGTCGCGAGGGGCTGAAGACGGACAGGTGCGAAACGGTGACCTACGGCGTGTCGGCCGACGAGGCGCGGCGCTTCGGCCTTCCCTGCGGCGGCACGCTTCAGCTCGTGCTCGAGCCGCTCACGCGCGAGTCCGGGATCCTCGCGCTGCTGCGCGAGATCGAAGTGGGGCACCTGGTCACGCGCAGGCTCGACCTCGCATCCGGTTTCGCGACCCTGCATCCCGCGCGCGCCGCGGACGGGCTCACGTTCGACGGCAAGACGCTCGTCACGGTCCACGGTCCGCGCTACCGGATGCTCGTGATCGGCGCCTCGCAGCTCTCGAAATACCTCGCGTCGATCGCGGTGGGTCTCGACTACCAGGTGACGGTCTGCGATCCGCGCGAGGAGTACACGGAGACCTGGGACATTCCGGGCGTGACGCTCGTGCGCACGATGCCCGACGACACGGTGCGCGCGATGAATCTCGACGAGCGTTGCGCGGTCGTGGCGCTCACCCACGATCCGAAGCTCGACGACCTCGCGCTGCTGGAGGCGCTCAAGTCGAACGCGTTCTACATCGGCGCGCTGGGCTCGCGCGCGAACAACGAGAAGCGCCGCGAGCGGCTGCACGAGTTCGACCTGACCGACGAGGAGATCGGGCGGCTGCACGGCCCGATCGGGCTCTTCATCGGCAGCCGCACGCCGCCCGAGATCGCGATCTCGATCCTCGCCGAGATCACCGCGGTGAAGAACGGCGTGCCCGAGGACGTGCGGATCAACGTCGCGATCGCGAAGGCGAACCACGCGAAGACGGCGGCCTGCTCGATCGCCCAGGGCGCCTGATCGCGGTTGCGGCACCGGCCGCCGCCGGGAGGGCATGGGCGGCGTGGTCCGGGGCCGGTCAGTGGAAGTCGCGCGAGCGCGTCGGCAGCGAGCCCAGGAGCGGCGTGAGATCGACGAGGCGGCCGGCGATGAGGTGCACGACCTCGCCCTCGCGCTCGACCCTGCCGTAGACCGCGAGCAGGCGCGAGCCGAGGAGTTCGCGGCGCTGGCGCTCGCCCAGATCGCGCCAGACGATCACGTTGGTGCTGCCGGCCTCGTCCTCCAGCGTGACGAACACGCCGCCGCTCGCGGTGTCGGGCCGCTGGCGGCCGGTC
>DAOMBL010000464.1:0-3088 GCA_035427325.1 Casimicrobiaceae bacterium | reverse complement strand
CGGACCGCTACCTCGTGAGCGACGGGCGCTACACGACCTGCGTCGCGCCGCGGGAAGACTGGTTCCTCGAGACGCGCGAACTGGACCTCGACATGCAGCGCCAGGTCGGTACCGCGCGCGACGCGACGGTGCGCTTCATGGGCGCTCCGATCTTCGCGTGGCCGTATCTCGAGTTCCCGCTCAACAACGAGCGCAAGAGCGGTTTCCTCGTGCCCACCGCCGGGAGTTCCGGCACCCGGGGGTTCGAGCTCGCGCTGCCGTACTACTTCAACCTCGCGCCGAACTACGACCTGACGGTGACGCCGCGCCTCATGACCAAGCGCGGGCTGCAGATCGGCACGCAGTTCCGCTATCTCCTCGGCCAGGACCTGTGGCAGAACGCGGGCGAGGCCGACGTGCAGGTGCTGCCCGAGGACCGGCAGACGGACACCACGCGCTACGCGCTCGTGTGGAGGCATCAGCAGCAACTCGGCGTGCCGGGGCTCGGCGGATACCTCGACCTCAACAAGGTGTCCGACGACAAGTACTTCGCCGACCTCGCCGACCGCATCGCGATCACGTCGCAGACGACGCTGCCGCGCGAAGCGGGCCTCACCTACGCGAACGGACCGTGGACCTTCCTCGCGCGGACGCAGTCGTTCCAGACGCTGCAGGATCCGGACGCGCCGATCGTCCCGCCCTACAACCGGCTGCCGCAGGTCATCGGCAACCTGGCGGAGACCGAGTGGGCGGGCCTGTGGTGGTCGGGGTTCGGCGAGTTCGCGCGGTTCCGCTCCGACACGCAGCCGCAGGGCTCGCGCGCCGTGCTCTACCCGCAGGTCGCCTGGAAGCTGTCGACGCCCGGGTGGTTCGTCGCCGCGCGCACCGGCATCCACCTCCGGCAGTACGACCTCGAGCCGCCGGCGACCGGCGACCTGCGGCCGAATCTCGCGATCCCGATCTCGAGCCTCGATGCCGGGCTCGTCTTCGAGCGCGACTGGAAGCTCTTCGGCACGGACTTCATCCACACGCTCGAGCCGCGCGCCTACTACGTCTACATTCCCTACCGCGACCAGAGCACGCTGCCGGTGTTCGACTCGGCGACCGACGACTACAACTTCGGGCAGCTCTTCACCGAGAACCGCTACCTCGGCAACGACCGCATCGGCGACGCCAACCAGCTCACCATCGGCGTGACCTCGCGGCTCCTGCAGCCGCGCACCGGCGCCGAGCGGCTGCGCGTGGCGGTCGCGCAGCGCTTCTACTTCGAGGATCAGCGCGTCACGCTGAACGAGACGCCGCGCTCCGCATCGTCGTCCGACATCCTGCTCGCGGTCGAGGGTCGCATCACCGACGCCTGGGCGGTGGCGGGTCTCGTGCAGCAGAACCTCGACGCCGGACAGAACGAGCAGTTCAACCTCGCCGTCCGGTACACGCCGTCGCCCGGACGCATTCTCTCCGCGAGCTACCGCTACACGAGGCAGTTCTCGGATCCCACGGGGCCGAGCCAGGAGCTGAAGCAGATCGACCTCGCGGCCGAGTGGCCGGTCACGCCGCAGTGGACGCTGATCGGCCGCTACAACTACGACTTCGCCAACAGCAAGCTCCTGGAGGGCATCGCGGGGGTCGAGTACAATGGCGATTGCTGGGTCCTGCGCGCCGTGCTCCACCGGCTCGCGACGACGGTCGAGCAGACCAACACCTCGTTCTTCATCCAGCTGGAACTCAACGGGCTCGCACGGGTCGGAACCAGTCCGCTGGATCTGCTCCGCCGCAGCATCCCGGGCTACGTCCCGGTGAACGACCCGTTGCTGATGCAGCGCGACCGCACCTCGGATCCGCTGCCCGCCTTCTGAGGTCCACGATGACGATCATCCCGCGCATCGCCTGCGCCGCCCTCGCCGCCGCGGCGTCGCTCGTCCTGGCGCAACCGCAGACGCCGCTGGGTCCGCGGCCGCCCGGAAGCGGCGGCACACCGGGGACCGGACTGCGGCTCATCGCGCCGGCCCCGGCCAAGGCGGCGCCCGCGGCGTCGTCGAACGCGCCGGTCGCGCTCGACCGGGTCGTCGCGGTCGTCAACAACGAGGCGCTGACCCAGTTCGAGATGAACCAGCAGAAGCAGGTGCTGATGCAGCAGCTCCGGGAGTCTCGCCTGCAGCCCCCGTCGTCCGACGTGCTCGACCGGCAGGTGCTCGACCGGCTGATCACCGAGCGCGCGCTGCTGCAGTTCGCGAAGGACACCGGGATCCGCGTCGACGACACCACGGTCGAACGCACGATCCTGCGCATCGCGCAGGAGAACAAGCTGACGCCGGACGAGTTCCGCAAGGCGCTCGAGCGCGAGGGCATTCCCTACGCGAAGTACCGCGAGGACATCCGCCGCCAGCTCATCGTGCAGCGGCTGCGGGAGCGCGAGGTCGACAGCCGCATCTACGTGTCGGACGCGGAGGTCGACAACTATCTCGCGACCGTCAGCGCGCAGGGCGGAGGCGAGAGCGAGTACCTCGTTTCGCACATCCTGGTGCGCGTGCCCGAGCAGAGTTCGCCCGAGCAGATCGAACAGCGGCGCCTTCGCGCGGAGGACGTGCTCGCGAAGGTGAAGGCGGGCGAGGACTTCGGACAGGCCGCGGCGACCTACTCGGATTCGCCGGACGCGCAGCAGGGCGGCACCCTCGGCTGGCGCACGCCGGCGCGGCTGCCGTCGGTGTTCGTCGACCCGGTGCGCTCGCTCGCGAAAGGCGGCGTGTCGCCCGTGCTGCGGAGCGCGGCGGGATTTCACATCGGGACGGTCGTCGACGTCCGTGGCGGCGGGCAGCCGGACGTCGTGCAGCAGACGCACGTGCGCCACATCCTCGTCAAGGTGAACGAACTGAGTTCCGACGTCGAGGCGAAGGCGAAGATCGACCGCATCCGCGAACGGATCGAATCGGGCGCGAAGTTCGAGGACCAGGCGCGCCTCAACTCGGAGGACGCCTCGTCCGCGAAGGGCGGCGACCTCGGCTGGGTGAGCCCGGGCGATCTCGTTCCGGACTTCTCGTCGGCGCTGGACAAGCTCAAGATCGACGAGATGTCGCAGCCGGTTCGCACGCCGTTCGGCTGGCACCTGCTC
>DAOMBL010000463.1:0-3097 GCA_035427325.1 Casimicrobiaceae bacterium | reverse complement strand
GCGCCACGCGCCGGCGAGCGCCTCGCGCGCCCGGGTGCCCGCGGCCTCGCCGTGCGTCCACGGGTCGACGTCGTGGACGAGGACGACGTCCACCGAAGCGAGGCCCAGGCGCAGCATCGACTGCTCGAGCGAACGCATCGCGCCGTCCTAGCCGTACTCGAATCGTCCCTCGTGCGGCATGCCCCCCGCGTAGCCTTCGGTGCGTGTTACGCCCGACGGCGCCGGTGCGAAGACCCGCCCGACCTTCGTGGACAACACGACCGGCCGCCCGGGGCGCCGGCGCAACGCGGTCCCGATCCGGTGCTCGGAGAGCCCGCGACCGTAGAGCGGGGAAGTGTCGACGAGCGTGATGCCCGCGTCGAGCGCAGCGACGACGGCGCCGACCGCGCTGGCGTCGTCGAGCGGCGCGTAGAGGTCGCCGAGCGGCGCGCCGCCGAACCCGAGCGGCGACACCGCCGGTCCGCGCCGGCCGAGCGGCCGGTGCGCGATCCGGAGCGGCGGAGGGGGTTGCGTACTCATTGGCCGCAGGCTAACATGTCAGCATGTCCACGTCCACTCTCGCCTCCTCCCCGTCGCTCGCGCGCGCGATGCGCGCGCCGGCGCAACGCTTCGGCCTCGGCGTCGCGATCGTCACCCCGTTTGCCCCCGATGGCCGCGTCGATCTCGCGCGGCTCGCGGCGCACGCGCGCCGGTGCCTCGACGAGGGCTGCTCGTCGATCACGCTGTTCGGAACCACCGGCGAGGGCGCCTCGCTCGGCATGGCGGAGCGCGCCTCGATGATCGGAGCGCTCGCGGACGGCGGATTCGACCTCGCCCACCAGGTGCTCGCGGGGGTGGCGGCGTCGTCGGTCGAGGACGCCGCTGCCCAGGCGAACCAGCTGTTCGACGCGGGCGGGCGCGGCATCCTGCTCGCGCCGCCGTTCTACTTCAAGGGCGTCGAAGACGAGGGCGTCTACCGATGGATGTCGTCGGTCATCGAGCGCTGCCGCGCGCCGCGGGACGTCGTGCTCTACCACATCCCGCAGGTCACCGGCGTGCCGCTCTCCTCGACGCTCGTGGGGCGCCTCGCGCGCGCGTTTCCCGGCGTGGTCGCGGGCGTGAAGGACTCGAGCGGCGACTGGGCGTCCACCGAGCGCCTGCTCGCCGACCATCCGGACCTCCACATCCTGGTCGGCGACGAGCGGCTGCTCGCGCGCGCGGTGCGCCACGGCGGATCGGGCGCCATCAACGGCTTCGCGAACTTCTGCGCGGGCGCCGTGCTGCCCATGATCGAGCGCGGCGAGGACGTGCCGGGCATCGCCGAGCTGGTGGAGATCCTGCTGCGCCACCCGGTGACGCCGGGGGTGAAGGCGCTGGTCGCGCACCGCAACCGCGACGACGGCTTCATCGCGACCGCGCCGCCGCTGCTGCCGCTCGGTGCGGCCGCGCGCGCCGAGCTCGCGCAGGCCTTCGAGCGCCTCGTGCCCGGCCCTCGCTGACGCGTTCGCGCATGAAGCTCCGCGACCAGGCCTACCAGCGCTTCACGCGCGGCCTCCTCGCGCGCGAGATCCGCGCCGGCCAGTTCGTGTCGCAGCGCGAGCTGACCGAGTTGACCGGCATGCCGCTCGGCGCGATCCGCGAACTCATCCCGCGGCTCGAGGCCGACGGCCTGATCCGCACCGTCCCCCAGCGCGGCATGCAGGTCGCCCAGGTCGACGTGCGGCTGATTCGCGACGCTTTCGGGTTCCGCATCATGATCGAGCGCGAGGCGGCGGCCCAGTTCGCGCTGCGCGCGCCCGACGAGGCGTTCCGCCGCCTGCGCGACGACCACGAGGCGGTGCTCGCCGCCGCCGCGAAGGGCGCGACGGCGACGCTGGTCGCCCGGGCACAGGCGGTCGACGACGGCATGCACGCGACGATCGTCGATGCGCTCGGCAACGGGATCGTGTCGAACGCCTGGCGCGTCAACCAGCTCAAGATCCGCCTGATCCGCCAGAGCGAGACGCGCCTCGACGCCGACCTGGTCGCGCCGGTGATGCGCGTGCATCTCGACGTGATCGACGCCATCGCGACGCGCGATCCGGTTCGCGCAGCGGAGGCGATGGAGGCGCACATCACCGCCTCGCGCGACCGCGCGCTCGGGCTCGGTGTCGCGCCCGATCCGGAAGCATCCGCCGGGAAGCACCTGTCCCGGTCCCATGACCCACGCGCGGCCGCGCCGCGCGCCATTCGAGGAGGACGACGATGAAACGATGGGGAATCGCGCTGGCCATGGCGGCCGCGGGGGCCGCGACCGCGGCAGGCGCGCAGCAGGTGACGATCCGCTGGGGGGACGTGGTCGGCGGCACGCACCCGTCGGTGCAGATGATCGACCGGATCGCCGCCGAGGCCAGGGAGAAGTCCGGCGGGCGCATCGTGATCCAGTCGTTCCCCGGCGGCCAGCTCGGCGGATCGCGCGACATGATCGACGCGGTCGCGAACGGCGTGCAGCAGATCGTGACCGAAGGGGCGGCGAACTTCGGCGCGTGGGTGCCTTCGATCTCGGTGGTCGCGGCTCCCTACATCTGGCGCGACGCGGCGCACCTCGACAAGGCGATGAACGGCCCGATCGGCGAGTCGTTCAACGAGACGCTCGTCAAGGCGCGCGGCATGCGCATCCTCGGCACGACCTACTACGGCACGCGCCACATCACGACGACGTCGAAGGCGGTGCGCACGCCCGCCGACATGGTCGGCTTCAAGCTGCGCGTGCCGGAGAACGACGTGTTCAAGGCGATGGCCGAGGCCTGGGGCGCGAAGCCCACGCCGATGAACTTCGGCGAACTCTACCTCGCGCTCAAGCAGAACGTCGTCGACGGACAGGAGAACCCGCTGCCCACGATCAAGGCGGGCAAGTTCGACGAGGTGCAGAAGTACCTCGTGCTCTCGGGGCACATCATCACCCCCCGGCTCGTCGTCGTGAACGAAGCGTTCTGGCAGGGACTCTCCGCGGGCGACCGCAAGATCATCTCGGACGCGGTGAAGAACGGCATCGCCTGGCAGAACGCCGAGCTGATCCGGCAGGAGGGCACGCTCGTCGATACGTTCAAGGCGGCCGGCATGACGGTGATCACGCCGG
>DAOMBL010000462.1:0-3107 GCA_035427325.1 Casimicrobiaceae bacterium | reverse complement strand
GCGGATCTTCCGGAGTTCTGCGGCCGGCAGCGCATCGATGCGGCGGCCGTCGAGCCGGATCTGCCCGCCGGCGATCCGGCCGGGAGGGTCGATGAGGCCGATGATCGCCGCACCGGTGATCGATTTGCCGGCGCCGGATTCGCCGACCACGCCCAGCACCTCGCCGCGCGCGATGTCGAAGCTCACGCCGCGGACGGCGACGAGCGTGCCGCGCCGCGTCGGGAACTCGACGCGCAGGCCGTCGACGGCGAGGAGCGGGCCGGACGACGACATCGGTTCAGGCGCGCGGCGGACGCGGCCAGACGCATCCGGAGATCCGCTCCTCGTGGTCGACGACCGGCACGAACTGGGGCGAGAGCGGATTGGCGAACTGGGCGTTGACGTAGTAGCGGGTGCAGGGCGCGATGTCGAGTTCGAAGTCGACGGTGGTGCCGCGGAATCCGCCGTGCCGCGGCGACGAGATCACGATCCGGTGCTTGCCGGGCTCGACCTGCACCGGCGCGCCGCCCGCCCAGCCCGACGCGCTCCCGACCGAAACGATGTCGACCGCCCGGCGGTCCATGACGGTCAGGTTGAACCGGTCGCCGGTCACTTCGCTGTACGACGTGGTCATGCTGGCGCACGATGCGGTCAGCATCGACGCCGCCAGGACGATGATGGAGTTGCGCATGGTCTGCCTCCTCGTGTCGGCGCCGGTCCGCCCGGCGCGCGTAGTGCCACAACGCGCGAGCCCCTCGCCCCGCCTACCGGAGCTTCGGATTGAGGGCATCGCGCAGCCAGTCCCCCAGCAGGTTGATCGAGAGCACGATGATCACCAGCGCCGCGCCCGGGAACACGGTGATCCACCACTCGCCCGAGAACAGGAAATCGTTTCCGATGCGGATCAGCGTGCCGAGCGAGGGCTGCGTCGGCGGGACGCCCACGCCGAGGAACGACAGCGTCGCCTCGATCACGATCGCCGTCGCGATGTTGATCGTCGCCAGCACCAGCACCGGTCCGAGCACGTTGGGGAGCAGGTGGCCCCGCATGATGCCCATCGGCGACACGCCGATGACGCGCGCGGCCTGGACGTACTCCTTCCCCTTCTCGACCAGCGTCGACCCGCGCACGGTGCGGGCGTACTGCACCCAGTTCGACGCCGCGATCGCGAGGATCAGCACCGCGATCGCCACCTCGCCGTGCGATTCGCGCGGCAACACCGCGCGCGCCACGCCGTCGATCAGGAGCGCGATCAGGATCGCCGGGAACGAGAGCTGCACGTCGGCGATGCGCATGATCACCGCGTCGGTGCGTCCGCCGACGTAGCCGGCGACGAGCCCCAACCCCACGCCGACGATCACCGCGAGCAGCACCGATGCGAAACCGACGAAGAGCGAGATCCGCGCGCCGAACATGATCGTCGACAGCACGTCGCGCCCCTGGTCGTCGGTGCCGAGCAGGAATCCGGGCTTCGCTCCCTCCTGCCACGCGGGCGGGGCGAGCGCGTCCAGCAGGTTGAGCGAGGCGAGGTCGTAGGGATGCTTCGGCGCGAGCCAGGGCGCGAACAGTGCCGCGACCACGCATACGACCAGGACGGCGAAGGACAGCATCGCCACGGGCGAGCGCCGGAAGCTCCAGGCGAGGTCCCCGTCCCAGATCGCGCGGACCCTCGACGCGCGCGGCGCGCCCTCATGCGTCGTCGCGCTCACCCGGCCACCCCGGTCGTCCCGGTCGCGGCCCCGCGACCGCCGCCGTGCGGCTTCATGTCCGGCCGCATGGGCATCCGGCTCATGTCCCGGCGAGCGGCATCGCCCGCTCGGCGAGCGTCGCGAGATAGCCGGCGCCGATCGGGATCACGTCGTCGTTGAAATCGTAGCGCGAGTCGTGCAGGAAGCATCCGTGCCCGTCGCCGGCGCCGCCCTGCCCGAGGCGCGCGTATGCGCCGGGGCGTCGCTCGAGCATGAACGAGAAGTCCTCGGCCCCCATCGACGGGTCGAGGTCGCGGATCACCCGTTCGCGACCCACGATCTCGTCGGCGACCGATGCCGCGAACACCGCTTCATCGGCCGAGTTGATCGTCGCCGGATACAACCGCTCGTACTCGACCGTCGCGCTCGCGCCGAACGCCGCGGCGACCGAGCCGACGAGTTCCCGCAGGCGCGCCTCGATCGTGTCCTGCACCGTCGCCTTGAACGTGCGCACCGTGCCGACGATCTGCGCGGTCCTCGGCACGACGCTCATCGCGCCGGGATGCCCGGCCTGCACCGAGCACAGGCTGACGACCGCAGTGTCGAGCGGCGAGACGGTGCGCGAGACGATCGATTGCGCCGCCGTGATGATGTGCGCCGCGACGACGACCGGATCGATCGTGCGGTGCGGATGCGCGCCGTGCCCTCCCTTGCCGGCGATCGCGATCGTGACCCGGTCGGCCGCCGCCATCATCGGCCCCGGGCGAACCGCGATCGTGCCCGCGGGCAGCCCCGGCCAGTTGTGCAGCGCGTAGACCTGGTCGGCGGAGAAGCGCTCGAAGAGTCCGTCCTCGATCATCTCGCGCCCGCCCGCGAAGCCCTCCTCGCCCGGCTGGAAGATGAGCGTCGCCGTGCCGTCGAATGCGCGCGTCTCGTTCAGGTAACGCGCGGCCGCGAGCAGCATCGTCGTGTGGCCGTCGTGCCCGCAGCCGTGCATCCGCCCGTCGTAGCGCGAGCGATGGGCGAAGCTGTTCTCCTCCTGCATCGGCAGCGCGTCCATGTCGGCACGCAGGCCGACCGAGCGCCCGCTCGCGGTCGAGCGCCCGCGCACGATCGCGACGATGCCGGTCCTGCCGACGCCCGTGTGGTGCTCGATGCCCATCGCCTCCAGCCGCTCGGCGACGATGCGCGCGGTCCGGTGCTCCTCGAATCCGAGTTCCGGGTGGGCGTGGAGGTCGCGCCGGATCGACGTGAACTCGTCGTGCCAGCGCCTGATGCGCGCGACGGCGCCGCTCATCGGCCTCCCTCCGAGCGGGAATCCTCCCGGCATCGCGCCGGGACGGCAATCGCGGATGGTGCGGTCACGGGAGCCTCCGGGACGGAATGCTAGTGGGCTGTAACGGGGGAATCGGGAGTGAGCGAATGCGTTCCGACGCCGCT
>DAOMBL010000461.1:0-3111 GCA_035427325.1 Casimicrobiaceae bacterium | reverse complement strand
GGTGCGGCTGGAACGCGAGCACGATGCGCCGGCCCGGGAAGCCGCCGCGCGCGGCCTCCAGCACCGCCGCGATCTCGGCCGGATGATGCCCGTAGTCGTCGACCAGTTCGAAATGCCCGCCCGAGGCCAGCGCGACCGCGCCGTAGCGCTGGAACCGCCGGCCCACGCCCCGGAATCCGGCGAGCGCGCGCGCGATCGCGGCGTCGGGCACGCCGACCTCGCGCCCGACCGCGATCGCGGCGAGCGCGTTGCGCACGTTGTGCACGCCCGGCAGCGCGAGGTCGACCGCGAGGTCCGCGGCTCCGGCCCCGCGCGCCACGAATCGCATCCGGCCCTCCGCGTGCGCGACGTCCACCGCGCGCAGGCGGGCGTCGTCGGCGAGGCCGCAGGTCACCACCTGGCGCGTCACCGACGGCAGCAGCGCGCGCACCGCGGCGCCGTCGATGCACAGCACCGCCACGCCCCAGAACGGGAGGCGCTGCACGAACTCCACGAACGCGCGCTCGAGGCGCGCCAGGTCGTGGCCGTAGGTCTCCATGTGGTCCTGGTCGATGTTGGTGACGACCGCGATCGTCGGCGTCAGGTGCAGGAACGACGCGTCCGACTCGTCGGCCTCGGCGACCAGGTAGTCGCCGGAACCGAGGCGCGCGTTCGCGCCCGCCGAGAGGAGGCGTCCGCCGATCACGAAGGTCGGGTCGAGGCCGCCTTCCGCCAGCACCGAAGCGACGAGGCTCGTGGTCGTCGTCTTGCCGTGCGTCCCCGCTACCGCGATGCCCTGCTTGAAGCGCATCAGTTCGGCCAGCATCTGCGCGCGCGGCACCACCGGCACGCCCTGCGCGCGCGCCGCGACGACTTCGGGATTGTCGGGAGCCACCGCGGACGACACGACGACCGCGTCCGCGCGCTCGACGTTGGCCGCCGCGTGGCCCGCGATCACGCGAATGCCGAGCGAGGCCAGGCGGCGCGTCACGGCGCTCTCCGCG
Organism: Casimicrobiaceae bacterium; assembly: GCA_035427325.1. Classification (GTDB taxonomy): domain Bacteria; phylum Pseudomonadota; class Gammaproteobacteria; order Burkholderiales; family Casimicrobiaceae; genus VBCG01. The sequence continues at coordinate 2,128 of DAOMBL010000461.1, read as the reverse complement.
AGGTCGGATCCCGAGACCTGGTAGCCCTGCGTCGCGAGCACCTCGGCGATGCCGCTCATCCCGGCGCCGCCGATGCCCACGAAATGCACGCGCCGCACCTTGTGCTTCATGCGCGCGCTCCGGCGAGTTCGAGGCAGACCTCCGCGACTCGTCCCGCCGCTTCGGTCCTGCCCGCGCCGCGCGCGGCCTCGGCCATCGCGAGCGCCTTCGTCCGGTCGAGCGCGCCGACGATCGTCGCCAGGCGCTCGGGCGTGAGATCGTCCTGCGCGATGCGCGTCGCGCCCCCCGCCCGAACGAGCAGCTGCGCGTTCGCCGACTGCTCGTCGGCGATCGCGCCGGGCAGCGGGACGATCACCGCGCCCAGGCCCACGGCGGCGAGCTCGGATACCGTGAGCGCACCGCCGCGCGCGATCGCGAAGTCCGCCCAGGCATAGCGCGACGCCATGTCGTCGATGAAGGCGACGCACTCGGCATCGACGCCCGCGTCGCGGTACGCCGCGCGCAGCGCATCGAGATGCTTCGCGCCGGACTGGTGCAGCACCTGAGGCCGCCGGTCCGCCGGCAGCCGTGCGAGCGCGGCGGGCACGCGCTCGTTCAGGCCCTGCGCGCCGAGGCTCCCGCCGAGCACGATCAGCCGCAGCGGCCCGGCGCGTCCGGCGAAGCGCCCGGCGGGCGGCGGGACCGAGGCGATCGCCTCGCGCAGCGGATTGCCGGTCCACTCGACGATCTTCGCGTGCGCGCCGCGCATCGCCTCGGGGAATCCGAGCAGGATGCGGTCCGCGCCGAAGGCGAGCACGCGATTCGCGAGACCCGCGACCGCGTTCGCGTCGTGCACGACCAGCGGGCGTCCGGTGGCCACGCCCATCAGCGCCCCGGGAAACGACGCGAATCCGCCGAAGCCCAGCACCACGTCGGGCCGGCGCCGGCGCAGGACCCCGAGCGCGCCGATGCACGCGGCGACGAGCGCGAACGGCCCGAGGAGCAGCGTCCTCGGGCCCTTGCCGCGGACGCCGCGGAACGAGACCGATTCGAACGCGACGCCGTGCTTCGGCACGAGTTCGGCCTCCATGCCCTCGCGCGTGCCGAGCCAGAACACCTCCGCCCCGCGCGAGGCGAGCTTCGCCGCGACCGCGAGGCCCGGGAACACGTGCCCGCCCGTTCCGCCGGTGGTGATCATCACGACCGGCCTCACACGCTGTAACCGGACAGCAGCCGCCGGTTCTCGTAGTCGATGCGCAGCAGGATCGCGATCGCGACCGCGTTCGCGACGATCCCCGAGCCGCCGAACGACAGGAGCGGCAGCGTGAGGCCCTTGGTGGGCAGCACGCCCATGTTGACGCCGATGTTGATGAACGCCTGGAAGCCGATCCACAGTCCGATGCCCTGCGCGGTCAGCGCGGCGAACGGGCGGTCGAGGCGCACCGCCTGGCGGCCGATCGCCCAGGACCTGAACACGATCCAGGCGAAGAGCGCGAGCACGACCGCGACGCCGGCGAATCCCAGTTCCTCGGCGATGACCGCGAGCAGGAAGTCGGTGTGCGCCTCGGGCAGGTACAGGAGCTTCTCCACGCTCGCGCCGAGGCCCACGCCGGTCATCTCGCCGCGCCCGAACGCGATGAGCGAGTGCGAGAGCTGGTAGCCCTTGCCGAGCGGGTCCGACCAGGGATCGAGGAACGCGGTGAGCCGCTGCAGCCGGTAGGGAGCGGCGATCAGGATCGCGCCGAGCGCGAAGGGCAGGAGCGCGCACAGGCCGGCGAACAGCCGCCAGTCGAGGCCGCCCAGGAACAGGATGCCGAAGCCGATCGCGAGGATCACCACGAACGCCCCGAAATCCGGCTCGAGGAGCAGGAGCCCGCCGATCGCGACCATCGTCGCGAACAGCGGCGCGAAGCCGCGGGTGATCGTCTGGCGCAACGGCTGGCGCGCGTGCAGGAACGCCGCCTTGCGCACCGCGTAGCTCGCCGCGTAGAGCACGACGGCGAGCTTCATGAACTCGGAGGGCTGGACGTTGACGACGACGAGCGGGAGCCAGCGCCGCGAGCCGTTCACGCTGCGGCCGATGCCGGGCACGAGCACCAGCACGAGCAGAGCGATGCCGGCCACGAACAGCCAGGGCGCGAGCGCCTGC
>DAOMBL010000460.1:0-3120 GCA_035427325.1 Casimicrobiaceae bacterium | reverse complement strand
GATCCGGAGCGCCGCGAGTCACCGACCGGGCATGAAACCGGTCGTCGCGGGGCGGCCCGGCAGGTCGAGGGCCGCGCGCATCGACGCGCCGGTCGCGACGATGCGCCCCGCGCGCACGACGGCAAGCCGCGCGGCGCGCAACCTGAGCGCTTCGACAGGATCGCGCGCCTCGAGCAGCACGAGGTCGGCGCGATGGCCCTTCGCGATTCCGTAGCCCTCGAGTCCGAGGATCGAGGCGGGCGTCGTCGTGACCGCCGCGAAGCACTGCCGCATCGCGTCCTGCCCGGTCATCTGCGCGACGTGCAGGCCCATCGATGCGACCTCGAGCATGTCGCCGCTGCCCATCGGATACCAGGGGTCCATCACGCAGTCGTGGCCGAACGCGACCGGGACGCCCGCGGCGAGGAGTTCGGGCACGCGGGTCATGCCGCGCCGCTTCGGGTAGGTGTCGTGCCGCCCCTGGAGCGTGATGTTGATCAGCGGATTCGCGATCGCGGCCACGCCCGCCTCGCGCAGGAGCGGAATCAGCTTCGACGCGTAGTAGTTGTCCATCGAGTGCATCGACGTCAGGTGCGACCCCGCGGCCCGCCCCTGCAGGCCGAGGCGCTGCGCGTGGTACGCGAGCGTCTCGACGTGGCGCGACATCGGATCGTCGCTCTCGTCGCAGTGCAGGTCGACGCGCTTGCCGAGGTCCGCGGCGATTTCGCACAGCACGCGCACGCTCTCCGCCCCTTCGGCCATCGTGCGCTCGAAGTGCGGGATGCCGCCGACGACGTCGACGCCCATCGAGAGCGCGCGCCTGAGATTCGCGAGCGCGCCCGGCGAACGGAACAGTCCGTCCTGCGGGAAGGCGACGAGCTGCAGGTCGAGGTACGGCCTCACGCGCTCGCGCACGTCGATGAGCGCCTCGACCGCGAGCAGGCGCGGGTCCGAGGTGTCCACGTGCGAGCGGATCGCGAGCAGCCCCTTCGCCACCGCCCAGTCGCAGTAGGCGAGCGCGCGCTCGACGATCGCGTCCTGCGTGAGCGTGGGCTTCAACTCCCCCCACAACGCGATGCCCTCGAGCAGCGTGCCGCTCGCGTTGACCCGCGGCAGGCCGTAGGTCAGCGTCGAGTCCATGTGGAAATGCGCGTCGACGAACGGCGGCGAGACGAGCAGGCCGCCGGCGTCGATCGTGCGCGCGGCGCCGGCCTCGATGCGCGGCGCGACCTCCGCGATGCGGCCGGCGTCGCAGAGGATGTCGAGGCCGGACCTTCCGTCGGGAAGCGCGGCGTTGCGGATCAGGAGGTCGGCCATGGTCGGGAACGCGGGAAAACGGTCAGAGTTTGAGCCAGCCGCGGCGCGCGATCCACCAGGCGAAACCGCCGACGACGAACGCCAGGCCGACGTTCCACGCGGCGAGCGCGGCGGCAATGAGCGTCACGAAACGGTCGAGCTTGTCGCGTCCGAACTCGCAGGAGCCGAGCGCGAGCTGGGCGCCGGTCAGGAACAGGATCACGCCGAGGATCGCCACCGGGAAAACGCGCAGCAGCGTGACCACCGATCCGCTGAAGAAGAGCGCGAGCACGACGAGGATTCCGCCGAGCAGGATCGGGGCGCCGCCGGTGCGCGCGCCGAAGCGGACGTGGCCCGCCATGCCGCCGGCGCCATGGCACATCGGCACGCCGCCCAGCGCCGCGCTGCCGAGGTTCATGATCCCGGTCGACACCGCGACGCGCGATTCGGTGACCGGGCGATCGGGGAACTCGCGGTTGTTCTCCTCGGTGATGCCGAGGATCGCGTTGCCGAGCGTGAGCGGGAGTTGCGGCAGCGCGAGGAAGACGACGGCGATCGACAGGTCCTGCCAGCCCAGGCCGCCGAGCGCGAACGACGGCAGCCTCGGTTCGATCGTGAGCGCCGCGAGCGAGGTCGTCACCGACGGATCGAGCACGATCCCGCATGCCGCTCCGAAAGCGAGCAGGAGGAACATCGCCGGCACGCGGCGGTTGCCGAGGAGCACGAGCGTCGCGGCGAGCGCGAAGCCGCCGATCCACCAGTTCTGCGCCATCATCCGCGCGCCTGCGAGCATGAAGCCGAAGCCCAGTCCCAGCACGATGCCCACGATGAGCGGCCGCGGCACGAGCTTCGCGACGCGACCGGTCGCGCCGGTGAGCCCGAGCACGAGCCAGATCGCCCCGGTGGCGAGCGCGGCCGCCTGCACGGCCCCGGCGGTGATCGTGAGCGTCTGCGCCGCCTGCGTCGTCGCGATCGCGCCGATCGCCTTCATCGGCTGCACCGGGAACGGCGTGCGGTAGACGAGCCCGCACGCGATCATCGCGAGCCCGAACGACAGGAGCACGCCGAGCGGATCGAGATCGAGCATCGCGAGGTAGGCGACGACGAACGGGATGAGCGTCCCGAGGTCGCCGAACGCGCCGGCCCATTCGGCGCGATCGAAGCGCAGCTTCCGCGACGAGGCTTCCGGCACACCCGCGTCGACAGGCTTCGCCCGCGTCGGCTCGGTCACTTCGTTCCGAAGATGCGGTCGCCGGCGTCGCCCAGTCCGGGGAGGATGTAGGCGTGGTCGTTCAGTTCGCGGTCGACCGCGGCCGTGTAGATCGGCACGTCCGGATGCGCCTGGCTGAAGGTCGCGAGACCCTCGGGGCAGGACACGAGGCACACGAACCGGATCGAGCGGGGGCGCGCCTCCTTGAGGCGCTCGACCGCCGCGACCGCCGAATGGCCGGTCGCGAGCATCGGATCCAGCACGATCGCGTCGCGTTCGCGCATGCCGGAGGGCATCTTGAAGTAGTACTCGACCGCGACGAGCGTCTTCGGATCCCGGTAGAGCCCGATGTGGCCGACGCGCGCGCCCGGCACCACCGACAGGAAGCCGTCGAGGAGCCCCATGCCCGCGCGCAGGATCGGCACGAACACGAGCTTCTTGCCGTCGATCAGCCGACCGGTCATCGTCTCGAGCGGCGTCTCGATTTCGACGTCGTGCATCGGCATGTCGCGCGTGACCTCGTAGGCCATCAGCGTGCCGACCTCGGTCAACAGCCGCCGGAACGATGTCGTGCTCGTCTCCTTCTTGCGGAGCAGCGTGAGCTTGTGCTGGATGAGCGGATGGTCGAGGACGTG
>DAOMBL010000459.1:0-3125 GCA_035427325.1 Casimicrobiaceae bacterium | reverse complement strand
AGCCCGACCCACCGCAAACCGCCGCAGCCCGTCGGGCTGAAGCCCGACCCACAGGGGTTGAGGCTACGCGACGCGGGTGTCGTTCGCCGCGGCGCGCGAGGCCGCGCCGGCGACCGCGTCGGCCAGCGGCGGCGGCCCGAAGAGCACGCTCACCTCGACGCGGCCGCTCTTCCACGCGTGCTCGAGGTCGCGCTCGGTCGCGGCGAGGGTCTCGGGATCCGCGTCGGCGAGGCGCTGGATGCCGTAGGCGCGGTTGCGCCCGTTCATCTTCGCGAGATAGAGCGCCATGTCGACCAGTCCAATCGCCCGGTCCCACGAGAGCGCCGCGGTCGTCGGCGGCAGCGGCAGCGGCACGTAGCCGATCGACACCGACGTGCGGATCGCCCGATCGCCGACCACGATCGGCTCCCCGGCGACCGCGCGCAGGATCCGCGCCGCGATGTCGTCGAGCCGATCGGGCGTGGTGCGCGCGACGACGAGGAACTCCTCGCCGCCCCAGCGCACGATCGTGTCGCTCTCGCGCAGCGACTCGCGCAGCCGGCCGGCGACCGCGACCAGCGCGGCATCGCCGAGCGCGTGGCCGTGGCGGTCGTTGGTCTCCTTGAAGTGGTCGAGGTCGATCAGGAGCAGCGCGCGCGCGGCGGGATCGTCGGCGCGGCGCCCGGTAGAAGTCGCCGTCGCCTCGGCCGCGATCAGGTTCTGGAAATGGCGGCGGTTGTACAAGCCGGTCAGCGGATCGCGGCTGCTCTGGATCGAGAGCTCGAGGTTCTTGCGCGCGAGCTTCGCGGTCGACACGCGCAGCTTGCGGTAGAGCACCATCACCACCGAGAACGACAGCGCGAAGATCGCGGCGAGCAGCCACCAGATGCGCTGCCGCAGCGCCTGGTTCGCGATCTCCGCGGTCTGCAGCGCGTTCTCGCGGGCGAGCAGCGCGATCTCGCGCTGGTGCTTCTCGGACTCGTACTTCTCCTGCATCTCCAGCAGGATGCGCTGGCGCGCCTCGAAGGCGATCTCGCCCATGAGCTTGCGTTCGCGGTGGTAGAGCCCGAGCGCGCCCTTGTAGTCGCCGACCGCTTCGAGGCTGCGCCCGTATTCGCCGGCGAGTTCCGCGATCTCCGCGGTCTGGCCGGTGCGCTCGTATTCCTGCAGCGCCTCGTCGGCGTAGCGCTTGCCTTCGGCGAGGCGTCCGGCGCCGAGCAGCGCGAAGCCCAGATTCGCCTTGCTGGTGGCCTTCAGGTAGTCGTTGCCGGTTTCCTGGGCGAGCCGCAGCGCGTCGCGCGAGAGGCGCATCGCCTCGGCGTACTGCTTGCGCCGCAGGCGGATGTCCGCGAGGTTCACGATCGCGCGGCTCTCCGCGGTGCGCGAGCCGATGGCGTGCGCGATGGCGAGCGCCTCCTGCATCGACGACAGCTCGCGCGACGGGCGATCGAGGAGTTCAACCGCGGCGGACTCGGCCATGCGCGCGTTCGCCATCGCGAAACCGTTCTTCGCCTGCTCGCCCGCGCGGTAGGCGGCGAGGCTCGCTTCGAGGGCGTCCTGCGCGTTGCGGAGGGCGGTCTGGAGCACCGAGATCTGGTAGAGCGCCATCGAGCGACGGTACTGGCTGCCTGAAGCCTCGGCGAGCGCGAGCGCCTCCTGCAGGCTCGCGAGCGCCTGGTCGGACTGCCCGCGCGTGCGTGCGGCGGTGCCATAGGTCAGCGCGGCTCCGTAGCGCAGGTCCGCGTTGCCGGCCAAGGCCGCCTGCGCGTGGGAGGCCTGGGCGAGCGCGGCGGCCTTCGAGGCCTCGCCGGTCGCAAGTTCGATCGAGCTGCGGATCAGGGCGGCGGCTGCGCGGGACGACGGGTCCTGCGGTGCGGCGGCCTCGATGCGGTTGGCGAGGTCGTGGGCCTTGGGGATCTGCCGGGCGAGCACGCTCGCCTGGCCGGCGAGCGCGTAGACGACCGACCGCTCAGCGATCGGGGCGGCGTCGGCCTCTGGCAGCAGGGCGAGGAGCGCCGCCTGCGCCTTCTCCGGAAAGCCGGGCATCTCCGGTTCGATCGCGCGGGCATCGCCCAGGACCGTCGCGGCGGCGGGGAACGACAGGAGACCCGCCAGGACACAGGCGACGACAAGCGTCACGCATGCGCGCAGCGCGGCAGGGACTCCCTGCTTCGGGAGCCGGCAGGGGGATGCTCGGGACACGGATCTGCTCTTTTTCGCCCCCAGCGGTATCGCACGGCGCAGGGGCACCATCGCAGTGCAAAGCCCGTGCCGCGAGCGGGGCAGGGCCCCTCGGAAATCCGGCTGCGGCGCCCTCGGGTAGAGTCGCGCGCATGCGGAGCGCCCCGACCGACACGATCACCGCGATCGCGACGCCCCCGGGGCGCGGCGGGATTGGCGTCGTGCGCGTCTCGGGGTCCGCGAGTAGGGTCGGCGCCGTGGTCCGCGGGACGACCGGCCTCGACCTCGCGCGACGCCACGCGACGCTCGCCACCTTCCGCGACGCCCGCGGCCATCCGATCGACCAGGGGCTCGCGATCCTGTTCCCGGCCCCGGCGTCCTACACCGGCGAGACCGTGGCGGAGTTCCACGGCCACGGCAGCCCCGCCGCGCTGCGGCTCCTGCTCGCCCGCTGCGTCGAACTCGGCGCGCGGCTCGCCGAGCCGGGCGAGTTCACGAAGCGCGCGTTCCTGAACGGCAAGCTCGACCTCGCGCAGGCCGAGGCCGTCGCCGACCTGATCGACGCCGCGAGCGCGACCGCGGCGCGCGCGGCCGCGCGCAGCCTCGAGGGCGCGTTCTCGCGCGAGGTGCACGCGATCGTCGAGGCGGTGACGAACCTGCGCGCATTCACCGAGGCGACGCTCGACTTCCCCGACGAGGACATCGAGTTCGTGCGCGCCTCCGACGCCGAGCGCAAGGTCGGGCGGCTGCGCGCGGACCTCGACGCGCTGATTGCGCGCGCGGCGACCGGCGCGCGCCTCGCGCAGGGGCTCGTCGTCGTGCTGGTCGGCCGCCCCAACGTCGGCAAGTCGAGCCTCCTGAACGCGCTCGCGCGCGCGGACGTCGCGATCGTCACCGAGATCCCCGGCACGACGCGCGACACCGTCGAGCGCGCGATCGAGATCGGCGGCATACCAATCACCGTC
>DAOMBL010000458.1:0-3130 GCA_035427325.1 Casimicrobiaceae bacterium | reverse complement strand
GAGGTCGATGAAGGCCAGCGCGCCGGGGGTGCCGCGCCGCGCGCGCGCCACGACGACGGCGTAGACCGCGAGATCGGGCCACCCCGGCGCGGCGATCGCCGTCAGTACCGCGCAGGCCCCGGCGACCACGCCGAGCGCGCCCAGCACCGTGCGCGGCGCGCGCGTGCGATCGGACAGCGCGCCCCAGGCGATGCGCCCGGCGACGCCGCCGATCGTGCCGATCGACAGCGCGAATCCCGCGGCGACGAGCGACCACCCGAGCACGGCGGTCAGGTGCACGACGAGGAAACTGGTGAGCGACACCTGCGAGGCCGCGTAGGCGAACGAGAGCAGCACCAGCGGCGCGATCCGCGAATCGCGCATGAGCCGTCCCACCGCCGCGCATGCCGCGGCGATCGCGACGTCCGCGTCTGCGCGCAGGTCGGTGTCGAGCGCGCGACGGATGGGCTGCGCCGCGAGGATCACCGCGATGCCGGCGATCGCCACCGCCGCGAATGCCCAGCGCCAGCCCAGCGCGAGCGCGACCGCCGGCAGTGCGGCGCCGGCGAGGGCCGCGCCCGCCGGCACGCCGGTCTGCTTGATCGAGAACACGAGGCTCATGCGCGAGGCCGGCGTCGTGCGCGCGAGAATCTGCGACGACGCGGGCGTGATCGGGCCGTAGCCGAACCCGAGGACGATCGCGCCCAGCGCGACCAGCGGCAATGCGCCCGGTGGAGCGAGCGCGGTGAACGCGACGCCGATCGCGCACACCGCCACGCACGCCTGCGATACGCGAATCGCACCCCGTCGAACGATCCAGGCGCCGCAGACGAGGCTCGCGGCCATCGCGCCCGCGTAGACGAGGCCGACGTAGGCGCCGATCCATCGCGCGGGCACCCCCAGGTCAGCGGCGATCGCGGGCGCGAGCACCGCGGCGGCCGTTCCCGCGAGGGCCGTGTAGACCTGGATCGCCAGCGTCGCGCCGAGCGCGACGCCGGGCGACGGCTGCGATCGCGGCGGTGGCGATTCGCTCAACCCGAGGCCCTGTGGTCGACCACGATTCCCGCCTCGCTCACCACCGTGTCCATGCGGATGTCGTGCGGGGCGAAGGGCACGCGCGCCACGATCTGGACCGAGAACGCGCCCGCCACGCGCACCGCGTCGGCGGAGAGGGCCGGGAGCAGGCGATCGTAGTAGCCGCCGCCGTAGCCGAGCCGCGCGCCCGACGCGTCGAACGCGATCCCGGGGACGAGCACCCAGTCGATCGTCGATGGATCGTCGAGCGGGCAGCGACCCGAAGGCTCGGGAATGCCGCGATGTCCGGGTGCGAGGTCGCGGGCGGGATCCACGATCCGGCGGATCTCGAGCATGCGCGCGGCTTCGTTCACCCGAGGCAGCGCCACGTCCTTGCCCTCCGAGAGCGCGCGTTCGATCAGCGGCGCCGCGTTCCACTCGCTGCGGAAGGGCGCGGAGAGGAGGACGCGGCGCGCGCGTGCCCAGGTGGCGAGCGACGCGATCCGATCGACCAGCGCCGACGACGCGCGCGCGCGCCACGCCGGATCGAGCGCATCGCGCGCGGCGACGATCGAGAGGCGCATCGCCTGCTTGGCCTCGCGCAGCTGGGCGCCGACCGGGGCGTCGTTGGAGTCGATCGGCATCACCGGATTCTAGACGCGGCTCCTCCCCGGCGGTGCCGCGGTCGCGCGGATCGCCGCGCCCCTATAATGGTCGCCCTTCGCGCCGCGCTCCGGCGGCGCCGTGCAGGACGACACCATGAAGAACGCCCACCTGGTCCACCGCGGAAGACGCGACACCCTGATCGCGGGAATGCGCGAGCGCTCCGGCGGCGGCCTCGCGATCGTGCCGACGTCGGCCGAAGCCCCGCGCAACCGCGATTCGCTCTATCCGTACCGCCACGACAGCTATTTCTACTACCTGTCCGGGTTCCCCGAGCCCGAGGCGGTCGTCGCGCTCGTCGCCGGGAACGACGGCGACCGGCACCTGCTGTTCTGCCGCGAGAAGAACGAGGAACGCGAGATCTGGGACGGGTTTCGCTACGGCCCCGACGCGGCGAAGGAGATCTTCGGATTCGACGAGGCCTACCCGATCGCCGAACTCGACGGCCGCCTCGCCGATCTCCTCGCGGACCGGCCCGCGCTCTTCACGCCGGTCGGCATGTCGGCGGACTGGGACCGGCGCGTCGCCGCCACGCTGAACGAGGTGCGCGGTCGCGTGCGCACCGGCGTGAGCGCTCCCGACGAGATCGTCGACGTGCGCGGTGCGCTCGATCGCATGCGTCTCGTCAAGGACGCGCACGAACTGGCGCTGATGCGCCGCGCGGCCGCCATCTCGTCGGCGGCGCACACGCGGGCGATGGCCGCGACGCGACCGGGAATGCATGAGTACCAGGTCGAGGCCGAACTCGTCCACGAGTTCCTGCGCGAGGGCGCGCAGTCGGTCGCCTATCCGTCGATCGTGGCGAGCGGTCCGAACGCGTGCGTGCTGCACTACCGCGAGAACGACCGGCAGATGGCCGACGGCGACCTCCTGCTGATCGACGCGGGCTGCGAGTACCGCGGCTACGCGTCCGACATCACGCGCACCTTCCCGGTGAACGGGAAGTTCACCGCCGCGCAGAAGGCGGTCTACGAGGCGGTGCTCGCGGCGCAGGCCGCATGCCTCGAAGCGGTGCGGCCCGGGGCGCCGTTCCACGACTACCACAAGGCCGCGGAGCGGGTGCTCGCGGAGCGCCTGATCGACCTCGGCCTGATCGCGGGACCGCTCGACGCGGCGCTCGAGAGCGGCAGCTACAAGCGCTTCTACATGCACCGCACCGGCCACTGGCTCGGCATGGACGTGCACGACGCCGGGCTCTACCAGGAGAAGGGCGAATCGGTGAGGCTCGTGCCCGGCATGGTCCTCACCGTCGAGCCGGGCCTCTACATCCGCCCGGGGGATGGCGTGCCCGACGAGTTCGCGGGGATCGGCGTGCGCATCGAGGACGACGTCGTCGTCACCGCGGACGGCATCGAGAACCTCACCTCCGCCACGCCGAAGACGGTGGCGGAGGTGGAGGCGGCGTGCCGCTCCAGTTGACAGTTGGCAGTTGGCAGTTGGCAGTGGCGCCGGCGTGATGCGTGCGGCCGTGGGC
>DAOMBL010000457.1:0-3178 GCA_035427325.1 Casimicrobiaceae bacterium | reverse complement strand
CCGGTGGCGCGCGAACTCGATCACCGCGAGCTGCATGCCGAGGCAGATGCCGAGGTAGGGCACGCGGCGCTCGCGCGCATACTGGATGGCGCGGATCTTGCCCTCGATGCCGCGCTTGCCGAACCCGCCCGGGACCAGGAGCGCGTCGGCGCCCTTCAGCGCCGCCACGCCGTCGCGCTCGATCGACTCGGAGTCGATGTAGCGGATCTCGACCCGGCTGCGGGTGTGGATCCCGGCGTGGATGAGCGCCTCGGAGAGCGACTTGTAGGATTCGGTCAGGTCGACGTACTTGCCGACCATCGCGATGCTCACCGTGTGCTCCGGGTGGTCGAGCGCGTCGGTGAGCCGATTCCATCCCGACAGGTCGGCGGGCGGCGGATCGATCGCGAGCTTGCGGCACACGATCGTGTCGAGACCCTCGGCGTGGAGGGCGGCGGGAATCTTGTAGATCGAATCGGCGTCGAGCGCCGGAATGACCGCCTCGGGCGCGACATTGGTGAAAAGCGCGATCTTTCGACGGTCGCCGTCGGGCACCGGGCGATCGGCGCGGCAGAGCACGACGTCGGGCTGGATGCCGATCTCCCGCAGTTCCTTCACCGAGTGCTGCGTCGGCTTGGTCTTCATCTCGCCCGCGGTCGGGATGTACGGAACGAGCGTCAGGTGGATGTAGCAGACGTTCTCGCGGCCGACCTGGATGCCCATCTGGCGGATCGCCTCGAGGAACGGCAGGCTCTCGATGTCGCCGACCGTGCCGCCCACCTCGACCACCGCGACCTCCGCGTCGCCCGCGCCCGCCGCGATCCATGCCTTGATCTCGTCGGTGATGTGCGGAATGACCTGCACGGTCCCGCCGAGGTAGTCGCCGCGGCGCTCCTTGCGGATGACGCTCTCGTAGATCTGGCCGGTCGTGAAGTTGTTGCGCTTCCCCATCTTCACGTCGGTGAAGCGCTCGTAGTGGCCGAGATCGAGGTCGGTCTCGGCACCGTCCTCGGTCACGAAGACCTCGCCGTGCTGGAACGGCGACATCGTGCCGGGGTCGACGTTGATGTAGGGGTCGAGCTTGAGGTTGGTGACGCGGACCCCGCGGGAAGTGAGGATCGCGGCCAGCGACGCGGCGGCGATGCCCTTCCCCAGCGAGGAGACGACGCCACCGGTCACGAAGACGTACTTGGGCATGGAATGCCTAAGGGGCCGGAAATTGTCATTCTATCGAAAGCGCAGGTGACCGCCAAGGCGCCTCGCCGGGCGCGCATCGATCGGACTACAATGACGCCGCGTCTTCGACCATCGAAACCGCGCGAGGGAGGGTCGCCCCGTCGCGCAGCGGAGGTTCCATGAACGACACGACGCTCGCCCGGCTGGACCCGCGGCTCGATCCCTCTCGCGTCATCCGCGCGCCGCGCGGCACGACGCTCGCCTGCCGAAGCTGGCTCACCGAAGCCGCCTACCGGATGATCCAGAACAACCTGGATCCCGAGGTCGCCGAGCATCCGCAGCACCTCGTCGTCTACGGAGGCATCGGGCGCGCGGCCCGCGACTGGGCGTCGTTCGACCGGATCCTGTCGACGCTGAAGGGGCTTCGCGACGACGAGTCGCTGCTGATCCAGTCGGGCAAGCCGGTCGGCGTCTTCAGGACGCATCCCGACGCGCCGCGCGTCCTGATCGCGAACTCGAACCTCGTGCCGAAGTGGGCGACCTGGGAGCACTTCCATGAACTCGACCGCAAGGGCCTGTTCATGTTCGGGCAGATGACCGCGGGGAGCTGGATCTACATCGGCAGCCAGGGCATCGTCCAGGGCACCTACGAGACCTTCGCGGAGGCGGCGCGCCAGCACTACGGCGGCGAACTGGCGGGCCGCTGGATCCTGACCGCGGGGCTCGGCGGCATGGGCGGCGCGCAGCCGCTCGCGGCGAGTTTCGCGGGGGCAACGTCGCTCGTCGTCGAATGCCAGCAGGCGAGCCTCGACTTCCGGCTTCGCACCCGCTACCTCGACAGGCAGGCGCGCGACCTCGAGGATGCGCTCGACCTGGTCCGCCGCCACACGGAGCGCCGCGAGGCGGTGTCGATCGGCCTCCTCGGCAATGCGGCGGAAGTGCTGCCCGAACTCGTTCGGCGCGCGAAGGCCGGTGGCATTCGTCCGGACCTCGTCACCGACCAGACCTCCGCCCACGATCTCGTCCATGGATACCTGCCCGCCGGCTGGAGCGTCGAACGGTGGAAGGACGCCCAGCGCGACCCATCGCAGCATGCTTCGCTCGTCGATGCCGCGGCGGCCTCGTGCGCGGTCCACGTGCGCGCGATGCTCGACTTCCACGCCATGGGCGTGCCGACGGTCGACTACGGCAACAACATCCGCCAGGTGGCGTTCGACCGGGGCGTCGCGGACGCATTCGCCTTCCCTGGATTCGTCCCGGCATACATCCGGCCGCTGTTCTGCGAAGGCAAGGGGCCGTTCCGCTGGGTCGCGCTCTCGGGCGACCCCGAGGACATCCGCAGGACCGACGCGAAGGTGAAGGCGCTGTTCCCGGAGAACCGGCACGTCCATCGCTGGCTCGACATGGCAGGCAGCAGGATCGCGTTCCAGGGATTGCCCGCGCGCATCTGCTGGCTCGGACTGGGCGAGCGCGAGCGGGCCGGCGTGGCGTTCAACGACATGGTGGCCTCCGGCGAACTCAAGGCCCCGATCGTCATCGGTCGCGACCACCTGGACACCGGATCGGTCGCGAGTCCCAATCGGGAGACCGAGGCGATGCGCGACGGCACCGACGCGGTGTCCGACTGGCCGCTCTTGAACGCTTTGCTCAACACCGCGGGCGGCGCGACCTGGGTGTCGTTGCACCACGGCGGCGGCGTCGGCATGGGCTATTCGCAGCACGCCGGCATGGTGATCGTTGCGGACGGCACCGATGCGGCTCGAAAGCGGCTTGCACGGGTGCTCGTGAACGACCCGGCATCGGGCGTCATGCGTCACGCGGACGCCGGATACGCGTCGGCGATCGACACCGCGCGGCGCAACGGGCTCCACTTGCCGATGCTCGGCGTGTAGCGGGGTCCTGCGGGTCAGGCTCCCGTCCTTGTGGGTCGGCCTTCAGGCCGACGCATTTCGTTCCCATTGGCACATGCCCCGTCGGGCTGAAGCCCGACCCACAGCGGGATTGCGGCACCCCGTCGGGCTGA
>DAOMBL010000456.1:0-3189 GCA_035427325.1 Casimicrobiaceae bacterium | reverse complement strand
GCGAGGGGCTCACCGCCAACCGCATCGAGTGGATCGCCGGCATCATCAACGGCACGTCGAACTTCATCCTCTCGACGATGCGCGCGACCGGGGCGTCGTTCGACGCCGTGCTCGCGGAGGCGCAGAAGCGCGGCTACGCCGAGGCCGACCCGACCTTCGACGTCGAGGGCATCGACGCCGCGCACAAGCTCACGATCATGGCGTCGATCGCGTTCGGCGTGCCGATGCGCTTCGACGGCGCCTACCACGAAGGGATCACGAAGCTCACGCGCGAGGACCTGCGCTACGCCGAGGAACTGGGCTACCGGATCAAGCTCCTCGGCATCGCGCGCCGCAAGAGCGCGGGCTACGAATTGCGCGTTCACCCGACGCTCGTCCCGGCGAAGCGCCTCATCGCCAACGTCGAGGGCGCGATGAACGCGGTGCTGGTGAAGGGCGACGCGGTCGGTGCGACGATGTACTACGGCGCCGGAGCGGGTGCGGAGCCCACCGCGAGCGCGGTGATCGCCGACCTCGTCGACGTGACCCGCATGCACACCGCGGATCCCGAGCACCGCGTGCCGCACCTCGCGTTCCAGCCCGACCAGCTCTCCGACGTCCCGGTGCTGCCGATCGGCGAGGTCGAGACGAGCTACTACCTGCGCATGCGCGTCGAGGACAGGCCGGGCGTCCTCGCCGACATCACGCGCATCCTCGCCGACCGCGGGATCTCGATCGACGCGATGATCCAGAAGGAGCCCGACGAGGGCGAGGAGCAGACCGACATCATCCTGCTCACGCACCGCTCGATCGAGAAGCGCGTCGTCGACGCGATCGCGAAGATCGAAGCGCTCCCGACCGTGCGCGGAGCGGTCGTGCGCATCCGGCTCGAGGACCTCGCGTGAGGTACGTCTCGACGCGCGGCGCGTGGCGCGACGCCCCGCAGCCCTTCCTCGCGATCCTCCTCGAGGGCCTCGCGCCGGACGGCGGTCTCGCGGTCCCGGAGCGCTATCCGGCGTTCGCGCCCGGCGAACTCGAGGCGCTCCACGGCGCGTCGTACCGCGACGTCGCGTTCGCCGTGCTGTCGCGCTACGCGAGCGACATTCCGGCGGCGGACCTGAAGGCGATGCTCGCGCGCGCCTACGCGCCCGCCACCTTCGGCGGCGAGGCGATCGTCCCGGTCGAGTGGCTCGAGCCGGGACTCGGACTGCTGTGCGCGTCCAACGGACCGACGCTCGCGTTCAAGGACGTCGCGATGCAGCTCCTGGGCGAACTCTTCGAGTACGCGCTGGCGCGCGAAGGCCGGACGATCACGATCCTGGGGGCGACCTCGGGCGACACCGGATCGTCGGCCGAGGTCGCGATGCGCGGGCGGCGCGGCATCGAGGTGTACATGCTCTCGCCGAACGGACGGATGAGCCCGTTCCAGCAGGCGCAGATGTACTCGCTCCCCGACGCCAACATCCACAACCTCGCGGTCGACGGAACCTTCGACGACTGCCAGGACATCGTGAAGGCGATCGCCGGCGACGCCGCGTTCAAGCGCCGCTACGCGATCGGCGCGGTCAATTCGATCAACTGGGCGCGCGTCGCGGCGCAGGTCGTCTACTACGTGCACGGCTACCTCGCCGCGCGCTCCGCGCCGGGCGCCCCGGTGGACGTCGCCGTGCCCTCGGGCAACTTCGGCAACATCCTCGCCGCGCAGGTCGCGAAGGCGATGGGCGTGCCGCTGCGCCGGCTCTTGCTCGCGACCAACGAGAACGACGTGCTCGACGAGTTCTTCCGCACCGGCTGCTACCGGCCGCGCGCCGCGAAGGAGACGCACGCGACCTCGTCGCCGTCGATGGACATCAGCAAGGCGTCGAATTTCGAGCGCTTCGTCTTCGATCTGGTCGGGCGCGATCCCGCGCGCCTTCGCGCCCTGTGGGACGATCTCGCGCGGCGGGGGGCGTTCGACCTCGCCGGCACCGACGCGTGGCGCGGGATCGGGGCCTGGGGCTTCGTGTCCGGCCGCAGCACGCACGCGGACCGGATCGCGACGATCCGCACGATCGAAGGCCGTTACGGTCGCGTCGTGGATCCGCACACCGCCGACGGCCTCAAGGTCGGGCTCGAACATCGCGACCGCGCGGTGCCGCTCTTGTGCGTCGAGACGGCGCTGCCGGCGAAGTTCGCCGCGACGATCCGCGAGGCGCTCGGGCGCGATCCCGAACGGCCGGACGCCTTCGACGGACTCGAGTCGCGCCCGCAGTACCGGACCGTGATCGCCAACGACGCCGACGCGGTGCGCTCCTACATCGCCTCGCACGCGCAGCCGGTGGGCTGATGCGCGCGTTCGCGAGCGCGCTGGCGTGCAACCTCGCCGCCGGGCTGCGCCTCGCGCTGTTCCTGCCGGTCCGCCGGCTCGCGTTCCGGGTCGACCTTCCGCAGGTCCTCGCGCTCTTCGTCGTCTCGGCGCTCGTCGACGTCGCCGCGGACGCGATGCGCTACGGCGAGGGCGCGGCGTTCTCGTGGCTGGGGCTCGGCAACGAGATCTACTCGGGCGGCATCCTGCTCCTCTCCGCCGCGCTGATCGCGCTCGCGAACCGCGACCGCGCGCTCGCCCTCGCGATCCCGGTCATCGCGCTGTCGGCGTTCCCGGTCCTGCAGCTCGCGAACGGCGTGCCCTGGTCCGCGCTCGGCGTCCCGGACGAATGGACCGGAGTCGCCGACGACGCCGTGCTCGTGTGGATCCTGGTCGTGCTCGGGCGCATCGTCTACGTCGCGCTCGAATACGGGCGCACCGGGCGCCTGGTCCGCGCGATCGCCGGTGCCGTCCTGCTGGCTGCGCCGATCTTCTTCTCGTCGGCGATCATGACCCTCGAGCCCTGGTTCTCGCCGGTCGCGCGCGGCGCGATCGACCCGCGCGCCCCGAATCCCGCGTCCGAGCCGGTGCTCGTCGAGCAGGCGCGCATCCTCGACGAGGCGCTCGACGCCCTCGACGACGGCCGGCCCGGCGTGACCGACCTCTATTTCGCGGGATTCGCGGGCGATGCGAACGAACCGGCGTTGCGCGCCGACGTCGAGGCCGCGCGGCAGGCGATGGATGCGCGGGCCGGCACCGGGGGCCGCTCGATCGTGCTCCTCAACGATCCGCGCACGCTCCTCACCGACCCGATCGCCACGCTCACGCACCTGCGCGACCCGCTCGACGAGTTCGCCGCCGCGATG
>DAOMBL010000455.1:0-3200 GCA_035427325.1 Casimicrobiaceae bacterium | reverse complement strand
GCGGCACCTGGCCGGGCGGGGAGGCGCGCCGGATCCCCGGCAGGGCGAGGCCGCCGCGCGACGCGATCGGCTCGCGTCCGAACTCGCCGCGTTCCGCGCCGCGCGCCAGTCGACGCTTCGCCGGCTGCTCGTGCCGCCCGCGGTGCCGCGAGGCGTCTACCTGTGGGGCGGCGTCGGCCGCGGCAAGAGCCTGCTGATGGACGCGTTCTACGGCGCGGTCGCCATCCGCCGCAAGACGCGCGTGCACTTCCACGCGTTCATGCGCGACACGCACGAGGAACTCGCGAGGCTGAAGCACGAGGCCGACCCGCTCGCGAAGGTCGCCGACCGCGTCGCCAAGCGCCACCGGCTGGTGTGCTTCGACGAGTTCCACGTGTCGGACATCGCCGATGCCATGATCCTCGGCCGCCTGCTCGAGGCGCTCCTCGCGCGCGGCACGGTCTTCGTGATGACCTCGAATTTCCGGCCCGATCGCCTGTGGCCCGACGGCATCCAGCGCGACCGTTTCCTCCCCGCCATCGCGCTGATCGAACGCGAACTCGACGTCGTCGAAGTGGACGGCGGCATCGACTACCGGCTGCGCGCGCTGTCGCAGGCGAAGACCTGGATCGTCCCGGCGGGCGCGGCCGCGGACGTCGAACTCGCGCGCTTCTTCGACGCGGTGGCGAACGGACCCGACGAGGACCGGAGGCTCGCGATCGAGGGGCGCACCATCGTCGCCCGCCGGCGCGCCGGCAGCGCGGCGTGGTTCGATTTCGCCTCGCTGTGCGATGGACCGCGATCGCAGCGCGACTACCTCGAGATCGCGCAACGATTCTCGGTCGTCATCCTGTCCGGCGTGCCGGCGATGGGGCCGGAGAGCGCCGACCTCGCGCGACGGTTCACCTGGCTCATCGACATCCTGTACGATCATCGCGTGAAGCTCGTGGCATCGGCTGCGGCCGAGGCGGACGCGCTCTATCGCGAAGGCCCTGCCGCCCACGAGTTCCCCCGCACCGTGAGCCGCCTGATCGAAATGCGTACCCGGGACTACATGGCGGAACCGCACGCCAGCCGCGACGCCGCGGCCGCGGAAGCCGCCTGAGACCCGAAACCGAACCACCGGAGGAGAATCCCGTGCAGACCCACGCGCAGACATCGTGCAAGGCCTACCGCACCTTCGAGGACCAGGGCATCGTCGCGAGCCAGTTCGTCGACATGAAGGTCGAGGATCTCGATCCGGGCGACGTGCTCGTGCGTACGAAGTACTCGACGATCAACTACAAGGACGCGCTCTCGCACAACGGCACCGGGCGCATCATGCGCAAGTTCCCGACCGTCGCGGGCATCGACATGTCGGGCACGGTCGAGCAGTCGTCCGACCCGCGGTGGAAGAAGGGCGACAAGGTGATCGTCCACGCCTACGACATGGGCGTCGCGCACGACGGCGGCTACAGCGAGTTCGTGCGCGTGCCGGGCGACTGGATCGTGCGCCGCCCCGAGAGCATGACCGCGTTCGACGCCATGACGCTCGGGACCGCGGGGTACACGGCGGCGCTCGCGATCCACCTGATGGAGCACAACGGGCTGAAGCCCTCGAACGGTCCGGTCGCGGTGACGGGGGCGACGGGCGGCGTCGGCTGCGTCGCGGTCGAGGTCCTCGCGAAACTCGGCTACCACGTGGTCGCGATCACCGGAAAGGCGAAGGAGGAGGGGGCCTGGCTCAAGTCGATCGGCGCCGCCGAGGTGCTCTCGCGCCAGTCGATCGACCTCTCGAAGATCCGCCCGCTCGGCCCGGCGACCTACGCCGGGGCGATCGACAACCTGGGCGGCGACATCCTCGCCTGGCTGCTGTCGATGCAGAAGATCGGCGGCACCGTGGCCGCCGTGGGCCTCGCGGCCGACATGAAGCTGAACACGACGGTCGCGCCGTTCATCCTGCGCGGCGTGCACCTGCTCGGCGCGGACAGCGCGAACACCCCGATGGCGCTGCGCCAGTCGCTGTGGAACAAGCTCGCGGTCGCCTGGCGCCCCGACCGCGTGCACGACCAGGTGCGCACGATCGACTTCGAGGACCTGCCCACGCACTTCGACGCCTACCTGAAGGGCATGGTCCGCGGCCGGACCGTCGTGCGCGTGGGCAGGGATTCGCACCCCTGAGGTTCGTGCGCGGGGACGGTCGCGCCGGCGCCCCGGCGCCTCCGTCGCCCGGGGGTTGACTTCGATCATTTCCGCCCGCGCTCCCCCGGGCATAGCGTAGGCTTCCCGCGTCCGGCATCCGTCGCCGGTCGAACTTCGTCCGATCCCACGCCCATGGACACCTATCGCGCATTCCACCATCGTTCCCTCCACGACCGCGACGCCTTCTGGCGCGACGAGGCCCGGCTCGTCGACTGGCACGAGCCGTTCCGCGAGGTGCTCGACCATTCGCGCCCGCCGTTCGCCCGCTGGTTCGTCGGCGGCCGGACCAACCTGTGCCACAACGCGGTCGACCGCCACCTGAAGGACCGCGCGTCGCAGAGCGCGCTCGTCTACCTGTCGACCGAGACCGGCGAGGAGCGGAGCTACAGCTACGCCGAACTTCATGCGGAAGTGAACCGCATGGCCGCGGTGCTCGCGTCGCTCGGGGTGGGGAAGGGCGACCGCGTGCTGATCTACATGCCGATGATCGCGGAGGCGGCGTTCGCGATGCTCGCCTGCGCGCGGATCGGCGCGATCCACTCGGTGGTGTTCGGCGGCTTCGCCGCGGCATCGCTCGCGACGCGGATCGACGACGCGCGCCCGAAGGCGATGGTGACCTCCGACGCCGGCATGCGCGGCGGCAAGGCGGTCCTCTACAAGCCGCTGGTCGACGAGGCGCTGAAGATCGCGAAGCACCCTCCGGCGAAGGTGCTGATCGTCGACCGCGGCATCGACCGCGCGATGGCGCGCACGAAGGGGCGCGACGTCGACTACGCGGAAGCGCGCGCCGCGCACCTGGACGCGAAGGTGCCGTGCGCCTGGCTCGAGTCCTCGGAGCCCTCGTACATCCTCTACACGTCGGGCACGACGGGCAAGCCCAAGGGCGTGCAGCGCGACACCGGCGGCTACGCGGTGGCGCTCGCGAGTTCGATGCGGCGCATCTTCGCGCTCGCCCCCGGCGAGACGATGTTCACGACCTCGGACATCGGCTGGGTGGTCGGGCACTCCTACATCGTCTACGCGCCGCTCATCAACGGCTC
>DAOMBL010000454.1:0-3206 GCA_035427325.1 Casimicrobiaceae bacterium | reverse complement strand
GCCGACAACAATACGAATCGTTATCATTCGCGCGCGGCCGGCGCATGCGCGTCCTGCCCGGACCGCCGCGCCGGCCAGGGACTCCCCAGCCAGCCGTGTCCGCGCTTCGCGTCCACGTCGCCATCCCAGGGGAGTTTCCGCATGTCCGCATCCGCCGCGCCCGCGCGCCTCCGTTCCACGTTCGTCCCGCGTCGCCTCGCCGAAGCTGTCCGAACCGGCATCCGTGTTCCCAAGACCGCATTCGGCATCGCCTCGCTGTCGCTGTTCGGCGCGGAGGGCGGGGCCTGGGCCCAGTCCACCACCACGCCCTCTCCGACGCCGACGCTCCCCGAGGTGCGGGTGCAGGACGCCGAGGGCTTCCGGACCGATGCGACGAGCGCGGTGACGCGCACCGACACGCCGCTGCGCGACATCCCGCAGTTCGTCAACATCATCCCGCAGGAGGTCATTCGCACCCAGGGCGCGACCTCGCTGGTCGACGTCCTGCGCAACGTGCCCGGCATCTCGTTCGGCGCGGCGGAAGGCGGAACGCAGGCGAACCAGGTGATGTTCCTGCGCGGCTTCCCGCTGAACCAGGACATCTTCGTCAACGGCGTCCGCGACATCGGCGAGTACAACCGGGACCTGTTCGCCACCGATTCGGTCGAGGTGCTCAAAGGCTCCTCGGCCCTGATCTTCGGGCGCGGCTCGCCGGGCGGGCTCGTCAACCAGACCTTCAAGGGGGCCTACAAGGTCGACGCGAGCCAGGTCGACCTCACGCTCGGCTCCTTCGAACAGAAACGCGCGGTCGCCGACGTCAACCTGCGGGTCGGCTCGAGCGGCGCGGTGCGCCTGGTCGCGCTGGCCGACGGTTCCGGCAACTACCGCTATCCGCAGGACACCGAGAAGTACGGGTTCGCGCCGAGCTTCCTGTGGGAACTGTCGCCGACCGCGCAGCTCACCGGCTCCTGGTACTGGTTCAAGGCGCGCGACGTCACCGACTACGGCCAGCCGACGCTCTTCACGAACGCGCTGGGGTTCTGGGGCTACCCGGAGATGGTGTCGCCGCGCACCTATTACGGTTTCGAGAAGTACGACTACGCGCACTACGACGTCAACATCGGCGACCTGCGGCTCGACGTGCAGCTCGCAGGCAACCTGTCGCTCACCTCGACGCTGCGCTATTCGCGCTACGAGCGGCAGTCCGAGTCGACGATCACGACGCTCAACCCCATCGACTTCAACGGCAACGCGGTCACGCGCGACACGCCGGTCGAGCTCCTGCGGGTGACGCGCATCCACGACACGGGGCGCACGCGCGACAACGACGACGACGCGCTGGTGAGCCAGACCGAACTCCTCTGGAGGACGGCGACCGGTCCGGTGAAGCACCAGGTGCTGGGCGGCTTCTACTACGCGAAGGAGAGCCTCGACCGGCTGAACTACCAGCTCGACGCCGATCCGGGCACGCCCGGCGTGCAGGCCCCGTCCTCGATCACGTCGTTCCTCGATCCGGATCCGTCGACCGTGCTCGCATACACGAAGGTCGAGAACGCGCGCGGCAATTCGACCGCGGACACGTTCTCGTTCTACGCGCAGGACCAGATGGAGTTCACGCCCGAGTGGAAGGCGCTCCTGGGCGTCCGCTGGGACCACTACGACGCGCGCGCGTACTCCACCGGCCTCGCGCCAGGCGTGCTGTCGACCGGGCCCTTCGCGCGCACCGCCATCATGTGGAGCGGTCGCGCCGGCCTCATCTGGCAGCCGACCGCGCGGCAGTCGTACTACCTCGCGTGGGGCAATGCGTACAACCCCTCCGGAGAACTCGGCGTGTACGGCGGCACCGGCAACACCAACCTGAATCCGGTCAACGAGGACCTCGATCCCGAGGAGACGGAGAATTTCGAACTCGGCGCGCAGTGGGACTTCGGTGGACTCCAGCTTCGCTCGTCGCTCTTCCGCACCGAGAAGTCGAATGCCCGCATGGTCGACGGCACCGGCACGACAGTGCTCGGCGGCAAGCGGCGCGTCGACGGCATCGAGTTCGAACTGTCGGGATCGATCACGCCGAACTGGGAGATCTACGGCGGAATCGCGTTCATGGACGGCGAGATCGTCACCGGACCGCCCGCGACGCAGGGCAAGACGCCGCTCGGCGTCGCCGAGGTCCAGGGCAGCGTCTGGTCGGTCTACAAGTTCGGCGGCGGCTTCGAGGTGGGCGGCGGCCTGCGCGGCCAGAAGGGCACGTGGCTCACCGACACCAACGTCCCGGGATCGCAGATTCCGACCTACGTGGTGCTCGACGCGATGATCGCGTACGTGCAGCCGAAGTGGGAGGTGCGCGTCAATGGCTACAACCTGACCGACGAGACCTGGTACATCGGCGGATACAACAACCGGCCCGATCGCGTTCTGCCGGGCGCGCCGGTGTCCGGTTCGGTCACCTTCACCTACCGGTTCTGACGCGGGGTCGGGCGCCATGCTCCTTCGCATTCCCGGCGTGCTCGCGGCCGACGACGTCCGCCGCATCCGCGAGCGCATCGACGCGGCCGCCTGGGTCGACGGCAACGTGACCGCCGGTCATCAGTCCGCGCGCGCGAAATCCAACCTGCAGTTGCCCGAGGAGTCGACGGTCGCGCGCGAGTGCGGCGAAACGATCCTCGCGGCGCTCGCGCGAAGTCCGGTGTTCTTCTCGGCGGTCCTGCCGAGGCAGGTGTACCCGCCGCTCTTCAACCGCTACGGGCCGGGCATGACCTTCGGCGACCATGTCGACGGCGCGATCCGCGTCCACCCGCCGACGGCGCGAAGGCTCCGCACCGATGTGTCCGCGACGCTGTTCCTGACGCCGCCCGAGGACTACGACGGCGGCGAACTCACGATCGAGGGCACCTACGGCCCGCAGGCGGTCAAGCTCCCCGCGGGCGATCTCGTGATCTACCCCGCGACGAGCGTCCACCGCGTGACGCCGGTGACCCGCGGGGAACGCGTCTCGTCGTTCTTCTGGATCGAGAGCATGGTGCGCGACGACGCGAAGCGCAGCCTGCTGTTCGACATGGACATGGCGCTCGTGCGCCTTTCGCGAGATCTCGGCGACCACCCGTCGCTCGTCGCGCTGACCGGCTGCTACCACAACCTGCTGCGCCGCTGGGGCGACGCCTGATTCGAATTCGGGGTCAGAGCCGCAATTCGGGGTCAGAGCCGCCATTCGGGGGCAGGGCCATTCGGGG
>DAOMBL010000453.1:0-3223 GCA_035427325.1 Casimicrobiaceae bacterium | reverse complement strand
GAGCCGCCGGCGACCGCAGTCCACGCGCGCCCCTGGCGGCCGCGGCCGGAGGTCTGCCACTCGGCGGCAAGCACCGCCCCGTGGATGTCGCGCCGCGGCGCGCGGCGCAGGAGTTCACTCGAGGTCGAGTCCATCTGGTCGGAGACCTCGATCTGCAGCGCGGGCGGCGTTGGGTCGATCGCCGGCCGGTCGTTGCCGTTGAGTGCGAGGTCTTCGTCGACCGGCGCCTGCAGTTTCGGCGCCGGCGCCCCGGGCTTGGCGACCCGGACGCCGAAATCGACCAGCATCGAGCGCACCGCGCTCGCGTCGAGGAAGTCCGGCGCGGCCTTCAACCGGTATCCGAGCCCACGCACCCGCTCCAGCGACAGACCCGCGGTCTCCGCCTGGCGCAACAACTGCGACACCCGGGCGCGCGTGAGCCCCACCTTCGCGGCGAGGTCTTCGCCCGAGTGGAAATCGCCGTCCGAAAGCTGGCGCAGCAGCGTGAAACTGAGCGGAGTAAGCACTAACCTATCTCGACCCGCAGCAAAGCCTTGAAGTGTAACAAAAAGGAGGGGAATATGCACCCCCTTGGCGAGCCCTTGCCCTTCATTTGGGGCTCGAAGCCGCCGCTGCAAGGGTCCATCGGTCCGCTTGCCCCGGGGGTTGGAGCGCCGGACGGCGGGGAAATTCCCGGGCACCGGAGTCAGAGCCGAGCCCAATTGGGCAAATTGCGGCTCTGACCCCGGTCCTACGGCTCTGACCCCGGTCCTACGGCTTTGACCCCGATCCCAGGACCCCCCGCCGGATCTGGTCGAGTTCGATCGACTAGAACAGCGCGCGGAAGTTGCCCTCGTCGAAACCCTCGTTGCCCTTGCGCTGGATGATCTCGAAGAAGATCGGCCCGATCACGTTCCTGGTGAAGATCTGCAGCAGCATCTCGTCGCGCGCGGGCGCGCCGTCGAGCAGGATGCGGTTGCGCTGCAGCCGCCCGGTGTCCTCGCGATGCCCGGGAAGCCGCGTCGCGAGCTGCTCGTAGTAGGTGTCGGGCGTGTCCTGGAAGGCGACGCCGCGCGTGGCGAGGGTCTCCACCGTCGAGTGGATGTCGGCGGTCGACATCGCCACGTGCTGAATCCCCTCGCCGCGATAGTCGACCAGGTACTCCTGGATCTGGCTCCGGTCGTCGGAGGACTCGTTGATCGGAATCCGGATCTTCCCGCAGGGGCTCGTCATCGCCTTCGATCGGAGCCCGGTAAGCTTCCCCTCGATGTCGAAGTACCGGACCTCGCGGAAGTTGAACAGGCGTTCGTAGAAACCGGCCCACTCGTCCATGCGCCCGCGATGCACGTTGTGCGTCAGGTGGTCGATCGACAGGAGCCCTGCCCCCCCGGGATGCGGGTCGACACCCGGCAGCGGCACGAAGTCGATGTCGTAGATCGACACGCCCCGCCCGTCGCGTTCGTACCGGTCGACGAGGTAGATGAGCGAGTCGCCGATGCCCTTGATCGCGGGGATCGCGAGTTCCATCGGCGCGGGATGCGCCTCGACCCCCCACGCGCCACTCGCGACGCAGGACCGGTACGCCCGCGCCGCGTCCTCGACGCGGAAGGCGATCGCGCAGATCGACGGCCCGTGCACGCGCGCGAACGACTGCGCGAACGATGCGGGCTCGGCGTTGACGATGAAGTTCACGCCGCCCTGCCGGTAGAGCAGCACGTCCTTGCTGCGATGCTTCGCGATCGCGACGAAGCCCATGCGCTCGAACAGCGCGCCGAGCGCCACGGGGTCCGGTGCTGCATACTCGATGAACTCGAACCCGTCGGTGCCGAGCGGGTTGTCCCACAGGTCGCTGCGCACGCTCATCGTTCCTCCCGCCACGTTCGCCCCGGCCCCGCGGGACGCGCCGGCCGGCCGGAAGTCCATGAGGATACGCCGGACCCGGGCGCATGTTTATTGCGATTGCACCGCTCATGGCGCATGATTCATGCTCGTTGACACCAGTGTGCGCACGAACACCGATGCCCGCTCCGCCCGCCCCGGAACTCGACCGCACCGACCGTCGCATCCTCGCGATCCTGCAGGAACAGGGACGGCTGCCGGTCGCCGACCTCGCGCCGAGGGTCGCGCTCTCGGCCGCCCCGTGCCTGCGCAGGATGCGCCGCCTCGAGGAAGCAGGCGTGATCGCGCGCTACGCGGCGATCCTCGATCCGCGCAAGCTGGGCCTCGGGCTCACCGCGCACCTCGAGGTGCAGCTCGACAAGCAGGCGGAGCACGCGCGGAGCACCTTTCGCAGGGCGGTGCAGCGCTGGCCCGAGGTGCTCGCCTGTCACGCGCTCTCCGGCCAGTGGGACTACTCGATGAAGGTGGTCGCGACCGACCTCGACGCCTACGCGAAGTTCCTGATGGAAAAGGTGATCGCGCTGCCGGTCGTCGTCAACGTGCAGTCGTCGTTCGTGCTGGAGACGGTCAAGGACACGAGCGCGCTCCCGGTCGGGTGACCCCGGGGCCGCGGACGGCGCACGCGCCGGCGCGTCCGGCCGCGGCGCTCTGCGTCTACACTCGCTCCGTGGCGCTCAAGTCGACCGTGTACAAGGCGGACCTCGCGGTCGCGGACGTCGACCGCGGCGTGTACGCCGACCATGCGCTGACACTCGCGCGGCATCCCTCCGAGACGGACGAGCGCATGATGGTGCGCCTGCTGGCGTTCGCGCTGCACGCGGACGAACGCCTCGCGTTCGGCCGGTGACTCTCCGCGGACGACGAGCCGGACCTGGCATTGCGCGACCTGACCGGCGAGATCATCGCGTGGATCGACGTGGGGCTCCCCGACGAGCGCGAGGTGCGCAGGGCCTGCGGGCGCGCGCGCGAGGTGTTCGTCTACGCGTACGGCGGGCGCGCCGCCGCACAGTGGTGGGTGAAGGCCGCGCCCGCGCTCGCGCGCCAGCCGACCCTCACCGTGCGCGAAATCCCGGAGGCCGCGAGCGAGGCGCTGGCCGCGCTCGCCGCACGCACGATGGCGCTGCAGGTCACGATCCAGGACGCCCACGTCCTCGTGTCGGGCGGAGATCGCGTCGTCGCGCTGGACCTCGTCACGCTGAAGCACCCCAACGGGTGAGTCGCTGCGCCGGCGCATCCGCTGCCGACGCGATCTGCGTATCGGCGCCGGCCACCGATTCCCCAGGGCGAACCGCGGTCGCAGCGGTCAGTCCCCAGTCCGCATCGGCGCGACGCCCGGCAGGCCGTA
>DAOMBL010000452.1:0-3237 GCA_035427325.1 Casimicrobiaceae bacterium | reverse complement strand
GGCGATCCGACCGACGTCGCGGACCTGCTGCGTGGTGAGGCCCGACTCCTTCAGGAGCTTCGCGTGCGACTGCACGCAGTACGAGCACTTGCCCACGATCGACGCCGACAGCGCGTACAGTTCGAAGGCGACCTTGTCGACGCCGCCGTGCGTCGCGTAGGCGTTCATGCGCAGTTCGGCGCGCATCGTCGCCAGATCGGGGTCGCCGGCCATCTCGACGAACGGATACCAGACGTTGTTCATGCCCATGAGCGCCGCGGCGGTGAGCGCCGCGTTCGCGTGCGCCGCGTCGAGCGCGCCGGGATGGCGGAACGCCTCGATGAGCGCGGTCGAGCGAGCCGCGTAGGCCGCGGCGAGCGCGGCCCCGACGGCGTGCCTCGGCTCGAGGCTCGAGCGCGTGATCGTCGCGTCGAGGTTGAGCCGGATGTCCTTCGCCCAGTCGGGCAGCCGGGACTTGATGTCGTTCAGGGTGTCCATGGTCGTCGTCCTCTGCGGATTCCGGGATGGGGAACGCCGGCGGGAGGCTCCCGCTCCCCGTGCATGCGGGGAGCGGGGCCGGCAGGCCGGCCGGGCGGGGCGCCCCGTCAGATCGTCGAACCGCCGACCTTGCGGTTGCAGGGGCAGAGTTCGTCCGTCTGCAGGCCGTCGAGGATGCGCAGGATCTCGTCCGGGTTGCGCCCGACGTTCAGGTTGTTGACCGACACGTGCTGGATCACGTTGTCCGGATCGATGACGAAGGTCGCGCGGAGCGCCACGCCTTCCTTAGCGTCGCGCACGCCGAGCTGGTCGACGAGCGAGCCCTGGACATCCGCGAACTGCCAGTGGTTGAGGCTCCTGAGGTCCGCGTGGTCGCGGCGCCAGCCGAGCTTCGCGAACTCGTTGTCGGTCGAGCCGCCGAGCACGACGGCGTCGCGGTCGGCGAAGTCCGCGGCGAGCTTCGCGAATCCGACGATCTCGGTCGGGCAGACGAAGGTGAAGTCCTTCGGATAGAAGTAGACGACCTTCCACTTGCCGGGGAACGAGGTCTCGGTGATCGTCTCGAACGCCGAGACGCCCTTCTCCTCGTGCTGGTTGAATCCGGGCTTGACGCCCACGACGCTGAACGATTCGAGCTTCTGTCCGACGGTCTTCATGCGCTTCTCCTTCGAGGGGTGGATGGACGTGATCGAAGGAGAGTATATGGACAATGGTAGATCAATACAAATTGTTTATGCTTATGCGCGCGATAGGCCGGCGCTATCGAGGCGCCGACGCGGTGGCGTTCGCGGCGAAGGCGCGCCGTCGACGGTGTCGGGAGTTCAGCCCCGGTCCCGCCGGGCGCGCACGGCGAGCATCGTGCCGCGACAGCGCGGGGCGCCGCAGCGGCACGCGTAGCGCTTGCGCACGCGCGGCCCGATCGGGCCGTCGTGCTGCAGCTGGTAGTCGTAGGCGAGTTCCTCGCCCGCGCGGATCGTGCGGCGCGCCTCGATGAACACGCGGCCCTCGTCGTCCTCGTAGGTCTCGCAGTTCGGCGCGCAGGAGTGGTTGATCCAGCGCGCGGCGTTGCCGCGCACCGAGGCGTCGATCACCCGGCCGTCGTCGAGCGAGAACAGGAACGTGTGGTACGGATTGTCCGGATCCGAGTCGGGGCCCTCGCAGGCGTCCTCGTAACTGGTCCGCTTCCCGCGATACTCGATGATCGTCTCGCCCTTCCGGATCGTGCGCGCCGCGAACACGCCGCGGCCGTGGATCGGGGACTGCAGGACGCGCCAGGGTCGGACGCGACGGGACTTCGTCTTGCGGGGGCGTTCGGGCATCGGTGCGAGGGACGGCGGGCGGGGTGCGCGCCGATTCTATCAAACGCCCTCGCTCCGTCGCGCCGCGAGCCCGGCGAGCGCCTCGCACAGTCGCGGCCACTCCGCGAGCGCCCGCTGGAACGCGAAGGTGTCGCGGCCTTTCTCGCGAAGCAGGAAGACGATGCGCGCCCGCTCCCGCGCGGGCCAGCGCGCGAGCGACGGCAGTTGGACGAGGAGCGGGGCGAAGGCGCGCCAGGCGTCGCGCCCGGGCCCCGACGCGGGCGCGCGGCAACCGAGCCACCTCTCCGCCGTCGCGAGGGCGATCCGTTCAGCCCGCGCGAAGTCGCCCCGTCCCCGCGAGGCGAGCCAGGCGGATGCGACTTCGGCGAGATCGGCCGCGTCGGGCGGGGAAACGCCGGACGCGAGGTCGAGCGCGAGGTCGCTCGTCGTGAACCGGCGCAGCGTGGCGAGCGGGGCGCGGTAGTCGCGGTCCGCCGCGAGTTTCGCGGCCTCGGCTTCCGCGAGCGCGCGCACGCGCGGGGCGACCGGCCTGAATCCGAGGCGCCAGTAGAACCAGAACGCGCCCGATTCGAGTCCCTCGCGGTTGCCGGCGCCGTACTGGTAGGGCTCGACGAGGAAACGCACGACGCGAAAGCGCTGGCGGTAGGTGCGTAGCACCTGCGCGAACATCCACGCGGACTCGCCGCCGCGAAATGCCGGGAACACGTTCACGCCGATGCGGCAGCCGCCGGCGAACGGCCATCCGCCGCCGTAGGCGACCGGGACGCCGTTGCGGAACAGGCCGAAGCCGACGTGCGCGTCGAACGCGCCGGCGCGATCGGGCGACGGGGCATGCAGCGCGATGACGAGGCCGCGGCCGAGCGCGTGCAACTCGGTGTCCCGTGCGCTCGTCGTGGCCATGGCGTCGGTCTCGCGCCCGAGGACCGCGATCGCGCCGCGGCTCGCGTCGAGCGCGGCCGCGCGCCGGGAGAGCGGAGCCGCGCGCACCTTCGGTAGCGGCGTTTCGAGCGTCGCCGCGATGTCGACGTCGCGCTTCAGGCGCGCCACGCAATACGGACGGCCGGCCGGTCCGCGCAGGAAGGTCCTCGAGAGGGGCGAATCGGCGAGGTCGAGCCTCGTGAGCGCGCCCACCGCCTCGAACAGGTGGTCGCGGTGCGCCGCGGGCGCGTCGAGCGCGTCGAAGGCGCGTACCAGCCACGCGAGCCGGTCGCCTCCCGGAGCGAACGCGTCGGCGAGTTCGATGCCGTCGGCGCCGCCCGAGGCGATGTCGGCCTGCGCGGGCGGGAGCGCTGCGGCGATCGTCTCCGCGAGCGCCATCGGCTCGTCGTCGATGCCGACGAGCGCCGCGCGTCCGGGGTGGCGCGCCACGAGCCAGCGTGCGAAGGCCAGGCCGAACCTGGCCTCCACGCGCGTCCAGGCGATGCCGGTTTCGCGAAGCGCT
>DAOMBL010000451.1:1421-3252 GCA_035427325.1 Casimicrobiaceae bacterium | reverse complement strand
CGTCCTGCGTCGGCAGGTTGGCGCCGCCGGAGTCGACCAGGTAGATGCAGGGCAGCCGGTTCTCGCGCGCGATCTCCTGCGCGCGCACGTGCTTCTTGACCGTCATCGGGTAGTAGCTTCCCCCCTTGACCGTCGCGTCGTTGCACACGATCACGCACTCGCGCCCGCAGACGCGGCCCACGCCGGTCAGGACGCCCGCCGCCGCGATGCTGCCGTCGTACATGCCGTGCGCGGCGAGCTGCGAGAGTTCGAGGAACGGACTGCCCGGGTCGATCAGCGCGCGGATGCGGTCGCGCGGCAGGAGCTTGCCGCGCGCGATGTGTCTCGCGTTCGCGGCCTCGCCTCCGCCCTGCTCGATCGTCGCGACCGTCGCGCGCAGGTCGGCCACGAGCGCGGCCATCGCCTCGCGGTTGCGGACGAAGGTCGCGTCGCGCGGGTCGAGTCGGCTCTCGAAGACGGGCATGGCGCGATCGTCGGGGTTACGCGGACGGACGCGGATGCCCGGGCATCAGCGCGTAGGGGTGCTTCCAGCGTGGCTCGGCCCGCAGGCGGCCGAGCCACGCCGCGATCGCGGGATACGCGGCCCAGTCTACCCCGATCTCGTCGTCGAAGAACAGGTAGCCGCAGATCGACAGGTCGGCGATCGTCAGGCGGTCCGCCACGACGTAGCGGCGGGAGGCGAGGTGCGCGTCCAGCACGTCCCAGGCCGCCCGAGCGCGCCGGCCGAACTCCTCCATCGCCCCGCGATCCGGATCCTTCGCGAAGGCGCGCATGAAGCGGAAGGTCGCCGTGTAGCTCGTCAGCTTGTGGTTGTCCCACAGGAGCCAGCGCAGGATCTCGCGCCGCTCGTCGTCGTCGGACGCGCCGAACCTTCCCAGCGTCGAGGCGAGGTAGTCGAGGATCACGCCCGATTGCGACAGGCTGCGGCCGCGGTGCTCGAGCACCGGCACCTCGCCCATCACGTTGATCGCGCGGTACGCGGGCGTCCTGGTCTCGCCGCCGAAGTAGTCGACGTGGCGCGGCGCCCAGTCGGCGCCCGAGAGCTCGAGCATCAGCGCCGGTTTGTACGCGTGGCCGGACTGCGCGAAGCAGTGGAGCACGAACTCCGCCACGGTGTCCTCAGGCGCGCGGGGCGAGCCGCGCCCAGAGTTCGACGAGGTTGCCCGCCGGATCGCGCAGGTGCGCGACCCGCTGGCGCCAGGAGGGCTGGTCGTGGGGCTCGCGCACGAGCGCGTGGCCCGCGCCCTTCGCGCGTGCCGCCGCTGCGTCGACGTCGTCGACCTCGAGGCACACGACCACCGCATCCCCGGCCCGGGGGGCCGGGCGCCCGACCACCGCGCCCATCGTCGCCTCGCCCACCAGCGCGAGGCGCGCTCCGGACGTCGCCCACTCCGCATAGACGCCCGGAACGTCGACCGCGGGCCCTGCGTCCAGCATGCCCGTGTAGAACGCGATCGCGCCCGGCAGGTCCGCGACGACGAGCCGCAGGTGCGACACGGCGCGCACCCGCCCCGGCGCCGATGCACGCGTCGCGAGGAACCAGTCGACCTGGTCGAAGCGGTCGAGTCCCCAGAACGATTCGCCCTCCACGATGACGAACGGCGCTCCGAAAACGCCCTTCGCGAGTCCCGTCTCGACCTCGCGCTTCAGCGCCTCCTTCCACGCCGGATCGTCGACGACCGCCCGCGCCGCCGCGACGTCCACGCCCGTCTCGGCGGCGGCCGCGGCCGCGACGTCGGGGTTCGAGATGTCGCGATCCTGCGTCCAGTAGGCGCGCAGCATCGCCTTCGCGACTCCCGGAGCCGCACCGGCGTCGTTCGCCTTCGCCCAC
>DAOMBL010000451.1:0-1411 GCA_035427325.1 Casimicrobiaceae bacterium | reverse complement strand
ACGGCATCCGGAAACCCTCGATGCCGTGGAAGCGCGCGCTGCGGACGAAATCGCGGCGCGAGTAGTCGCCCTTCATCGGGACATCGGTGAGCGGCGCGGTGCCGGCGACCTTGAACGCCGCGCCGAGCAGCATCGGCCGCCAGTCGACGGCGCGCCCGTGCCGCGCCGCCAGCGCCTCGATCCGGTGCGACGCGAGGAACGCGTACGGCGAACTGAAGTCGAACCAGAACTCGAGCGCGCCCGGTCCCGGACCCGCCGGCGACGCGCCTCCGCCTTCGGCGGTCGCGCCGCGACCGAGGTGCGGTTCCGTCCCGGTCACGCGGCCTCCCCGCCGCCGGCCAGCAGGCTGCGGCCGACGACCAGTCGCTGGATGTCGCTCGTGCCCTCGTAGATCTGGCAGACGCGCACGTCGCGGTAGATGCGCTCGACCGGGAAGTCGTTGACGTAGCCGTAGCCCCCGTGCACCTGGATCGCGGCCGAGCACACGCGCTCGGCCATTTCGGTCGCGAAGAGCTTCGCCATCGATGCCTCCTTCAGGCAGGGTTCGCCTGCGTCGCGCAGCGACGCCGCGTGCCAGACGAGCTGCCGCGCGGCCTCGATCTCGACCGCCATGTCCGCGAGCCGGAAGTTGACCGCCTGGTGCTCGCCGATCGGCCTCCCGAACGCGACGCGCTCGCGCGCGTAGGCGAGCGCGGCCTCGAACGCCGCACGCGCCATGCCGACCGCCTGCGACGCGATCCCGATGCGTCCCGCCTCGAGATTCGCGAGCGCGATCCGGTAGCCCTGGCCCTCGGCGCCCAGCCGGTTCGCGGCCGGCACGCGGCAGTCCTCGAACGCGATCTGCGCGGTGTCGGAGGCCCGCTGCCCGAGCTTCTCCTCGACGCGCGCCACCCGGTAGCCGGGCGTCGAGGTCTCGACCACGAACGCCGAGATGCCCTTCTTGCCCGCGGCGCGGTCGGTCACGGCGAACACGACGGCGACATCCGCGTTCGCGCCGGTCGTGATGAACTGCTTGACGCCGTTCAGCACGTACTCGTCGCCGCGCCGCTCCGCGCGCGTGGCGATCGCGCCGGCGTCGGAGCCGGTTTGCGGCTCGGTCAGGCAGAAGCAGCCTAGCTTCTCCCCGCGCGCGAGCGGCACCAGGAACCGTTCGCGCTGGGCGTCGGTGCCGTACGCGTGGATCGGCCCGCAGACGACCGAGTTCTGCACGCTCACGATCGTGCTCGTCGCACCGTCGCCGGCGGCGATCTCCTCGAGCGTCAGCGCGAGCGACAGGTAGTCGAGCCCCGCGCCGCCGGAGGACTCCGGGACCACCACGCCCAAGGCGCCGAGTTCGCCCAACGCCCGAAGCTCGTCGCGCGGGAAATGGTGCTCGCGGTCCCACCGCGCGGCGAACGGCGCGAGCCGTTCG
>DAOMBL010000450.1:0-3252 GCA_035427325.1 Casimicrobiaceae bacterium | reverse complement strand
CGCCCTGCACTGCCTGTGCGGGACCATCTGGAACGTATACGGCGCGCAGGTGACCGGCGGCGCGATGGAGCCGGGCCAGGCGCGCATGGACTTCGAGTTCGAGAGCATGCGTCAGGAGTTTGTGCGCGAGATCGAGGCGAAGGTGAACGCGGAGGTGGCGCAGGCGCGGGCCGTCTCGTCGCGCAGCCTGCCCCGCGAGGAGGCCTTCGCCATCCCCGACCTGATTCGCACCAAGATCAACCTGCTGCCCGCAGGCATCAGCGAGGTGCGCGTCGTCGAGATCGACGGCCGCAACCGTGCGACCGCGCTGGACGAGCCGCCGGACGCGGATGCGGCGGTCGTCCGCGGCACGGGCGCTGCGCTCGCCGTGCGCGCCGCCGACTGCCTGCCGGTGCTGTTCGCGGACCGCGGCGGAACGGTCGCGGCCGCGGCGCACGCGGGGTGGCGCGGACTGGCCGAGGGGGTGCTCGACGCGACGGTGGCCGCGATGGGCGCGGCGCCGGGCGAACTCGTCGCGTGGATCGGACCGGCGATCGGTCCGCGCGCCTTCGAGGTCGGGCGCGACGTCTTCGACGCATTCGTCGGACAGGAACGATCGGACGCCGCCTGCTTCGTGCCGCAGCGCGAGGACAAGTGGTTCGCCGACCTGCCCGCGCTCGCGCGCGCGCGACTCGCCCGCCTGGGCGTCCGTCGCGTCGCCGGCGGATGTTGGTGTACCGTCCACGATCCGGCGCGCTTCCACTCGTGGCGGCGCGACCGGAGCGCGGGACGGATGGCCACCGCGATCGCGCTCCTGCCGCGCGATGCGTGCGCCTCCGGCCCGCGATGACACCCGGACACGCGACCAGGATGTTTCACCGCGCATGACCCCGCTCGCCGCCATCGTGCTCGCCGCGCTCGCGGGAGGCGTGCTGTCGACGCTCGTCGCCGCCTCGACGCTCGCGCTCGGCCCCGCGTGGATACCGAGGCTCGTGAGCTTCGCGGTGGGCGCCCTGCTGGGCGCGGTATTCCTCGAACTCGTCCCCCATGCGCTCGAGACCGGCGAGGCGCACCGCGTGATGGTCGTGATGCTCGCCGGACTGCTCGCGTTCTTCCTGCTCGAGAAACTCGTGCTGTGGCGCCACAGCCACGGGCACGCGACCCACGACCACGCCTCGGAGGAGAGCGAACACGACCACGCGCTGCACGATCACGGGCCCGGCGGCGCCCGCTCGGGACTCATGATCCTCGTCGGCAACGGCGTGCACAACCTGTGCGACGGCATCGTGATCGCCGCCGCCTTCCTCGCAGGACCCTCGCTCGGCGTCGCGACGACGCTCGCGATCGTCGCGCACGCGGTGCCGCAGCAGGTCGGCGATTTCGCGATCCTCGTGCACTCGGGCTACTCCCGGCGGCGGGCGTTCGCCACCAACACTGCGGCCGGACTCGCGACGCTGGCCGGCGCGCTGCTCGCGTACTTCGCGCTCGCCGACATGCAACGCGCGCTGCCGGTCGTGCTCGCGATCGCTGCGTCGTCGCTGCTCTACGTCGCGGTGGCGGACCTGATCCCGAGCCTGCACCGCAGGCCGGAGCCGATCGAGACCGCGAAGCAGTCAGCGCTGATCGCGGCCGGGATCGCCGTCATCGCGCTGGTGCGCGCGTTGTTCGAAACGTGATCGCGAAGCGAGGCGGCGGAGCTTGACGAAGGCGTGGAAGGCCAAGGGCGCCAGGCCGGCGACCGCGAAGAGCGCGATCCCGGCGGCGGCGCTGTCCGACGCGAGCGCCATCGTGCCGACGACGAAGATCCACGCGGCGAAAACGATGTGCACGGCGGCGACGTTGATGCGGGACTCCGCGCACGATACCATCGAAGCACCGCGCGCCCCTTCGACATGAGCGCCTCGCCCGACCCTCCCGCCGCGACTCCGCTGCCCGTTCCGCCCGCGTGGGCGGCGCTCGCGCAGGAGTGGTCGAAGCTCGGTCAGGAGTGGGCCGGCTGGTGGACGCGGACCGTGCTGCCGCACGCGCCGGCAGTCGCGAGCACGCTTCCCGCGCTTCCCGCGCCGCCCGCCGAATGGCCGGTCGACCCGCAGGCCGCGATGGAGATCACCGAGCGCCACGCGGCGAAGCTGCAGTCGCTATGGCAGACGATGGTCGCTTCGGGATGCTCGGCCCCGCCTTCGGTGGTCGAGCCGAAGCCGGGAGATCGCCGGTTCGAGGCGCGCGAGTGGCGCGAACTCCCGTGGTTCTCGTGGCTCGCCCAGAGCTACCTGATCTACGGCGACTACCTGCGCGAACTCGCCTCCGCGAGCACGCTGCCGGCGGAGGACCGGCGGCGCCTCGCGTTCATGACGCGCCAGTTCGTCGACGCGATCTCCCCTTCCAACTTCGCGGCGACCAACCCGGAGGTCCTCGCACTCGCGCTGCGCACCGAGGGGGCGAGCCTCGTGCGCGGACTCTCGAACCTCGTCGCCGACGTCGGTCGCGGCCGGATCTCGATGTCCGACGAATCCGCGTTCGAGGTCGGACGCAACCTCGCGGTCACGCCGGGCCAGGTCGTCTTCCGCAACGACCTGATCGAGCTGATCCAGTACGCGCCGTCGACGCCGACGGTGTTCCGCCGCCCGCTCGTGATCGTCCCCCCCTGCATCAACAAGTACTACATCCTCGACCTCCAGCCGTCGAACTCGTTCGTGCGCCACGCGGTCGCCCAGGGCCACACCGTGTTCATGGTGTCGTGGCGCAACATCCCGCCCGAACTGGGCCACCTGACCTGGGACGACTACCTCGTCGACGGGGTCATCGCCGCGATCGGGGCGACGAAGGCGATCACCGGAAGCCGGACCGTCAACGCACTCGGCTTCTGCGTCGGCGGGACGCTCCTCGCCTGCGCGCTCGCCGTGCTCGCCGCGCGCAGGGACCGGAGCGTGGAA
This sequence comes from Casimicrobiaceae bacterium, assembly GCA_035427325.1. Taxonomy (GTDB): domain Bacteria; phylum Pseudomonadota; class Gammaproteobacteria; order Burkholderiales; family Casimicrobiaceae; genus VBCG01. The sequence goes on along the minus strand of DAOMBL010000450.1, from coordinate 340 downwards.
AGCGCGACGTTCCTGACGACGATGCTCGACTTCGCGGACCCCGGCGAGATCGGGGTGTACGTGACGCGGGAGTTCCTCGCGGCGCGCGAGCCGGCGCTGCGTGCCGGCCAGCTCATGCGCGGATCGGAACTCGCCGGTGCGTTCGCGAGCCTCCGCGCGAACGACCTCGTCTGGACCTATGTCGTCCGCAACTACCTGCAGGGCAGGACGCCGCCGCCCTTCGACCTGCTCTTCTGGAACGGCGACTCCGCCAACCTCCCCGGCCCGATGTACCGCACCTACCTCGCCGATCTCTACCTCGGCAACGGACTCACTGTGCCCGGCTCTCTGACGCTGGCCG
>DAOMBL010000449.1:0-3280 GCA_035427325.1 Casimicrobiaceae bacterium | reverse complement strand
CCCGATCCACACCGCCCCCCGATTGCCGAACACCGCCGCGCCCACGCGCGAGGCGCCCGGGACCGCCACCGACCAGAGCATGCCGGCGAGCGCGAGCGAGAGCGCGGCCATGCGCGCGAACGTCCACGCGTCGTTGGTCCACCACAGGACCGCGTACCGGCCGCAGGCGTAGCCGATCGCGACGAGGGCGATCGCGCTCGCGACGAAGCATGCATCGGCCGTCGCCGGGGCGACGCCACGCGAGCGCTTCGCGAGCGCGGCCGCTGCCATCCCGCTCGCGAACTCGATCGCGCGGAACGGCGTCCAGGCGAGCAGCCATTCGAGCGTGGGTGATGCGATCACCGCCCGATGCACGGCGAGCGTGACGGCGAGCGCGAGGACGACGAGCGGCCAGACGCGCCCCCCCGAAAGGATCCACGCGCCGAGCGGAAACACGAGGTAGAAGTGCCATTCGATCGGCAGCGACCAGAACACGCCGCTGATCGTGCTCACGTAGGCCGGCACGGCGTTGTGGGTCATCGCGAGATGCAGCGCGACGTCGGGGAGTTCGGGCGGCGTCCAGCGGCCGACGCGAAGCCAGGCGAGCGGCAGCAGGATCGAGAGACACGCGAGGTACGCCGGGAACACGCGCAGCACGCGCCGGCCGAGGAAGCGTCCATACGCGCGCGCGCGAAGCCAGGGAAGCATCGTGCGGTCGCGCTCGTGCTCGACCTGCCACTGGAGGACGAAGCCCGACAGCACGAAGAAGACATCAACGCCGAGCCAGCCCGAGGCCAGCAACGGATCGAGGCGCCATGCGCCTGCCCCGCCCAGCACCGGGCGGCCGGTCGCGATGTAGAGGTGGTAGCCGACGACCCAGAGGGCGGCCAGCGCGCGGACGCCCGTGAGCGCGGGGACGTCGGCGCGGCGGCCGGTCACGGCTTCGGACTCGCCTTCGGGGTGTCGCGACCGCCGCCGCGGAAGGCGTTGCGGGCGGGATAGAGCAGCACGCGGTCGACGCGCGCTGCGGTGACGTCCGGCGCGTAGGCGAGGTCGAGCCGGAACTGGCTCGCGATCGCGCCGCCCCACGCCTTCGGCCAGGAGAGCGCGACGCGCTCGCTGCCTTGCGAGCGGCCGATCTCGACCCAGGGATCGCCGACCTCGCGCCGCGCATGCACGACGATCGACGTGGGCTTCGGTCCCGCGAACGCGCGCACGAGCGCGAGGTCGAGCTTCGCCGTGCGGAGCACCTGGTCGGGCGGCGAGACGAGTTCGACGACGCCGCGGTCGGGCGCGACGTCGATGCGGCCCTCGGCTTCCGAGAGCGTGCCGCGCGAGGTCGTCCAGCCGTCGTCGGTCGCGAAACCGGCGGCGCCGAACGTCCACAACCGCGAACCGCGCGGCAGGTCGGCGCGCGCGACCATCGAATCCTTCATCGCACGCTCGGAGTCGGTGTTGCGGAATGCCGTGTAGGGCACGTAGTCCGGATCGTTCTCGAAGAGACCGTTGCTGCCGTTCCACGCCATCAGCGCGATCTGGCGGCCGTCGTAATTCGCGATGCTCCGGAACATCCGGTACGACGCCTCGTAGTCGGGCTTGCGCCTGGGCATCTTGAGGTCGGTGGCGTTGGACTCGACGATCGCCCAGCCGTCGTCGTAGCGCGCGATGTTGCTGTAGACGCCGCGGCCGTTCGCCATGCCGTGGCGGTCCTGCGCGGAGAGCCCGTACATGAGCGTGCCGAGGTGGCCGTGGCGCGGCACCGAGCCCTCGATCGACACGCCGGCGGAATCGTAGTCGGGCGTCCAGCCGCGCAGCTCGATCGACACCGGGCGAAGCCCCGGGTCCGGCGCGGTGAACGCCTGCGCGGTGAAGATGCGATCGGCGGGGATGCCCATCGCGTACACCCAGTCGGCGAGTTCGACGTAGTGCAGGTGCACGACGTGCTTGCGGAACGCGTCCCACTCGAGGTACCAGGGATCGAGCCAGAACGGCGTCTCGCCCTCGGGCACCTTCAGGCTGTTGACGCCGACGAGTTCGCGCTGTGGTTCGACCTCATCCCAGGATCTCCACGCCTTGCGGGCGAGCGCGTTGACCTGCGCGAGCGTCAGCGGATCGGGGCGGCGGAACGAGCGCAGGTCCGGGACGCCCGGCCCTCCCTTGCCCAGGTAGGGACCGGTGCCGCGCAGCCACTCGCGGAACTGCCGCAGCATGCCGGGGTTGTAATCGAACCGGTAGCCGCCTCCGAGGAACGGGTTCATGTAGGTGTCGGCGTCGAGCGTGACGCCGACGAGGAGATCCGGGTGCTCGCGGTAGAACGCCGCGAGCCGCTTCGCGGCGGCCTGGAGGTTGCGCTTCTTGTAGGCGCGGAGCTTCGTCGCGTAGACGTGGTAGGTGAGCGAGCGGCCGAGCTGCGGCCCCGGCAGCGAACCGGGCACGTCCTTCATCAGGTCGTCGGGATGCTCCTTGCCGTGCTGGTCCCACTGGACGTTGGCGCGGTCCTGCTCGAGGTGGTCGGTCAGGTCCCAGGACGGCGCGTCGCAGGACGCATCGCCCCAGATGCCGCCGTTCAGGATCACGTTCACCGGCAGGCGATGCGCCACCGCGTAGCGCAGCACGCCGTCGAGCGAATCGTCGGCGACGCGCCGGTCGCCGCACTTCGGCCCGTCGACCGGGAAGTCGGGATCGAACACCCAGTCGTGCTCAGCGCCCTTCGTCGTGCGCATGTAGAGCACCGGCACGCTCATGCCGATCTTCTGCGTGCGCGATTGGTAGGCGACGTACTGCTCGGCGATCTCGTCGGCGCCGCCCAGCGCGACGCCCGAGGTCATCATCAGGAAGTAGAAGCGGCGGTCGGCGAGTTCGGGGCGCTCGTCGAGGAGCGCCTTCCATTGCGTCATCGCGGCAGGAGGAACGAGGCTCTTGCGGGCGATGACCGCTTCGCGTCCGTTCCTGCCGACCGCGACCACCGTGAGGTTGTGTCGCATCGGCGCGAGGTCGGCGAATTCGCCCTCGAAGGTGAAGCCGCCGTTCGGATTGTCGGGGAAGCCCGGCTTCGCCTGCGCGACGTCCTCGCGCGGCAGGCCGTAGCGCGCACGGAAGACGCGATCGTCGACATGCACTTCGACACGGTCGATGCCGTCCTTCGCGAGCGCCCATCCGGCGAGCGAGACCTTCGTTCCGACGATGGCCTCGCGCTCGGGCGTGTCGAGCCAGCCTTCGGGGGCGCTCGGCTGCGCGACGACGGGCGCCGCGGCGGGAGGTGCGGGCGCCGATGCGGGAGCGGTCGCGGCAGGCGCGGGTT
>DAOMBL010000448.1:0-3301 GCA_035427325.1 Casimicrobiaceae bacterium | reverse complement strand
CCTGGGCGCCGGCTTGCCGGGGATCAGCGCGGTGGTGATGATGATGTCGGCGTCGCGCGCCTCCCGCGCATACATCTCGCGCTGCGCCTTCTGGAAGCCCTCGCTCATGACCTTCGCGTAGCCGCCGCCGCCGCTGCCCTCCTCGGCGTAGTCGACCGGCACGAACTCGCCTCCGAGCGACTTCACCTGATCGGCCACCTCGGCGCGCGTGTCGTTCGCGCGAACGATCGCGCCGAGATTGGCGGCCGTTCCGACCGCGGCGAGCCCCGCCACCCCGGCGCCCGCGATGAACACCTTCGCCGGCGGAATCTTGCCCGCCGCCGTCACCTGCCCGTTGAAGAACCGGCCGAAGGCGTTGGCCGCCTCGACGACCGCGCGGTAGCCGCTGATGCCGGCCATCGACGTGAGCGCGTCCATCTTCTGCGCGCGCGACAACTGGCGCGGCAGCGCGTCGATGGCGAGCACCGTCGCCTTCTTCGCCGCCAGTTGCTGCATGAGTTCCGGGTTCTGCGCCGGCCAGATGAAGTCGACGAGCATCCCGCCCTCGCGCATCAGGGCGACTTCGGAGGACGTCGGCGGGCGGACCTTGAAGACGATGTCCGACCGCGCCCACACTTCCGCAGCCGAAGGCACGATCTCGGCACCCGCGGCGCGATAGGCCTCGTCGGTGAAATTGGCGGCCTCGCCCGCGCCCGCCTCGACGGCGACGCGGAATCCCAGCTTCGCGAGCTTCCCGACGACGTCGGGTACGGTGGCGACGCGCTTCTCGCCGGGGAAGATCTCCCGCGGCACTCCGATCTGCAGGGACATTCCGATGCTCTCCCAGGGTTTCCCGCGCCTCGCGCCCGGCCGCGCGCGTCGCGCGGCCCCAATCGCGCCACAAACCGCCCGAGGCCGCCCCCCGCTCCCGCGTCAGATCGCCGCGGCGATCGCCTTCCCCGCCTCCTCGGTCGACGCGCGCCCGCCGATGTCGCGCGTGCGGGGTGCCGTCGGGTCGGCGAGCACGCGCTCGATCGCCGACACGATCGACGCACCCGCCTCGCGGTGGCCCAGGAAGTCGAGCATCAGCGCGCCCGACCAGATCTGGCCGATCGGATTGGCGATGCCCTGGCCCGCGATGTCGGGCGCCGATCCGTGCACCGGCTCGAACAGCGACGGATGCTTCCGCTCGGGATTGAGGTTCGCGGACGGGGCGATGCCGATCGTCCCGCACACCGCCGGACCGAGGTCCGACAGGATGTCGCCGAAGAGATTCGAACCCACCACCACGTCGAAGACCTGCGGGCGGGCGACGAAATGCGCCGACAGGATGTCGATGTGGTACTGGTCGGTCCGGATGTCCGGATAGCGCGCCGCCATCGCGCGGAAGCGCTCGTCCCAATACGGCATCGTGATCGAGATGCCGTTCGACTTGGTCGCCGAGGTGAGGTGCTTCGCCTTCCGCGTGCGCGCGAGTTCGAACGCGTAGCGCAACACGCGATCGACGCCCTGGCGCGTGAACACCGACTGCTGGAACACGACCTCGCGATCGGTTCCCTCGAACATGCGCCCGCCGACCGACGAATACTCGCCCTCGGTGTTCTCGCGCACGACGACGAAGTCGATGTCGCCCGGCTTCCGGTTCGCGAGCGGCGTCGCGATGCCCGGCATCAGGCGGCAGGGCCGCAGGTTGACGTACTGGTCGAAGCCGCGCCGGAACGGGATCAGCGAACCCCACAGCGACACGTGGTCGGGCACGGTGGCCGGCCAGCCGACGGCGCCGTAGTAGATCGCCTCGAAGCCCGAGAGCGTCTCGAACCAGTCCTCCGGCATCATGCGGCCGTGCTTCGCGTAGTAGTCGCAGCTCCAGTCGAAGTGCGTGAACGCGAGCCCCACGCCGTGCTTCTTCGCCGCGGCCTCGACCGCGCGCAGCCCCTCGGGCATCACTTCCTTGCCGATGCCGTCGCCCGGCATCACCGCGATCCTGTGCGTCGCCATCGCTCCCTCTCCGGATGTCGCGCACATTCTAAAACGGCCGGCCCGGGGTGTCCGCTGTGCTAGAGTGCGGTCACGCGCCGGCATCCGCCGGCGTCGTCGCGTTCCGCTCCCCGTGCCCCCCGCCGCCGCCCGCCGTCGCGCGATCGCGATGATGATCGTCGCCGCCACCTGCTGGTCGTCGGGCGGCTTCCTCGTCCGGCGCCAGTCGCTCGCCGACCCCTGGGAGATCGTGTTCTGGCGCAGCACCTTCATGGTCCTGTTCGTCGCGGGCGTCCTCGCGGTGATCCACGGCCGCAGGACCGCCGCGGCGATCCGCGCGGTCGGCGCGCCGGGGCTCGCCTCGGGCGTCTTCCTCGCCTGCACCTTCTTCTTCTTCATCGCGTCGCTGACGCGCACGACGGTCGCCAACACCTTCGTGCTGATGAGCGTCGCTCCGTTCACCGCTGCGATCGCCGGACGGGTGTTCCTGCGCGAGGCGGTGCCGCCGCGGACCTGGCTCGCGATGGCGGTCGCGTTCGCGGGCATCGTCGTGATGTTCGGCGACGCGATCGACTCCGGCCAGCTCGTCGGCAACCTGCTCGCGCTCGGCGTGCCCTGCTTCTTCGCGGCCCAGGTCACGGTGCTGCGGAAGTACCACGCGACCGTCGACATGCTGCCGCAGGTGATGATCGCGGGCATCGTCTCGATCGCGGTGGCCGCGCCGCTCGCGTCCCCGTTCACCGCCACGCCGGGCGACCTCGCGGTGCTCGCGGTGATGGGTTCCATCCAGCTCGGCGCCGGCTGCCTGCTCGCCACCGCCGCGTCCCGCCAGCTCACCGCCACCGAACTCGGCCTGCTCGGCCTGCTCGAGCCGATCCTGGGTCCGATCTGGGTATGGGCGCTCATGGGCGAGCATCCCGGCACGACGACGCTCGCGGGCGGCGCGATCGTGCTGGCCGCGGTGATCGCGAACGAGGCGTTCGCCGCCTGGCGCACCCGCAGCCGCGAGCCCGCGGCGGGCCTGCCGCCGGTCGGATGAGCCGATGGCGCTCCCCGACTTCCCGATCCTCTTCTACCCGGTCGCGATCGTCGGCATCCTGCTGACCGGCATCGCCAAGGGCGGCTTCGGAGGCGGGGCCGCCGGCATCGGCGTGCCGCTGATGTCGATCTTCATCGCGCCGCCGACGGCCGCCGCGATCATGCTGCCGATCCTGTGCGCGATGGACCTCTTCGGCGTCCACGCGTACCGGGGCCGCTGGTCGCGCGCCCACCTCGCTGCCCTCGTTCCCGGCGCGCTCGCCGGCATCGCGCTCGGAGGGCTCGCGTTCGGGGCGCTGTCCGCGAA
>DAOMBL010000447.1:0-3312 GCA_035427325.1 Casimicrobiaceae bacterium | reverse complement strand
GCGCCGCTCCTCGGGGAAGAAGTTGATGATGCGGTCGAGCGCCTGGTTGGTGCTGTTCGCGTGCAGCGTGGCGAGGCACAGGTGGCCCGTCTCGGCGAACGCCACCGCGTAGTCCATCGTCTCGCGGTCGCGGATCTCGCCGATCAGGATCACGTCGGGCGCCTGCCGCAGCGAGTTCTTGAGCGCGATCTGCCAGCCGTCGGTGTCGACCCCGACCTCGCGCTGGGTGATGATGCAGTTCGAGTGCGCGTGCACGAACTCGATCGGGTCCTCGATCGTGATGATGTGGCCGAAGCTGTTCTCGTTGCGGTAGCCGAGCAGCGCCGCCATCGACGTGGACTTGCCGCAGCCGGTCGCGCCTATGAACAGCATGATGCCGCGCTTGCTCATGATCACGTCCTTGAGCACGGGCGGCAGTCCGAGGTCCTCGAACTTCGGGATGTTGGTGTTGATCGTCCGCAGCACCATGCCCACGCGCGCCTGCTGGACGAACGCGTTGACGCGGAATCGGCCCACGCCCGGCGGGCTGATCGCGAAGTTGCACTCCTTGGTCGACTCGAACTCCGCCGCCTGCTTGTCGTTCATCACGCTGCGCACCAGCTCGATCGTGTGCTGCGGCGTGAGCGAGGACTTCGACACCGGCGTGATCTTGCCGTCCACCTTGATCGCGGGCGGGAAGTCCGCGGTGATGAACAGGTCCGAGCCCTTCTGCTTGACCAGGAGGTCGAGGAGTTCGTGGATGAACCTGGTGGCGCGTTCTCGTTCCATGGCGGTATCCCCGGCGGGCGGGCGTCAGCCCGCGAACAGGTCCTTGTTGACGGCGCGGGCGCGCGCCTCGGCGCCGGAGACCTGGTTGCGCCGGACCATCTCGACCAGGCACTGGTCGAGCGTCTGCATGCCCATCGCCTGCGAGGTCTGGATCGCCGAGTACATCTGCGCGACCTTGTTCTCGCGGATCAGGTTCCGGATGGCCGGCGTGCCGATCATGATCTCGTGCGCGGCGACGCGGCCCTGGCCGTCCTTGGTCTTGAGCAGCGTCTGCGAGATCACCGCGACGATCGACTCGGAGAGCATCGCGCGGACCATGTCCTTCTCGGCGGCCGGGAACACGTCGATGATGCGGTCCATCGTCTTCGCCGCGGAACTCGTGTGCAGCGTGCCGAACACGAGGTGGCCGGTCTCGGCCGCGGTGAGCGCGAGGCGGATCGTCTCGAGGTCGCGCATCTCGCCGACCAGGATGTAGTCGGGATCCTCGCGCAGCGCCGCGCGCAGCGCGTTGGAGAACGACAGCGTGTGCGGGCCGACCTCCCGCTGGTTGATCAGGCACTTCTTCGATTCGTGCAGGAACTCGATCGGGTCCTCGATCGTCAGGACGTGCCCGTATTCGTTCTCGTTGACGTGGTTGACCATCGCGGCCAGCGTCGTCGACTTGCCCGAGCCGGTCGGGCCGGTCACGAGGATGAGGCCGCGCGGCCGCGTGGTCAGGTCGGCGAAGATCTTCGGCGCGTTCAGTTCCTCGAGCGACAGGACCTTCGAGGGAATGGTCCGGAACGCCGCGGCGGCGCCGCGCTGCTGGTTGTACGCATTGACCCGGAAACGCGCGAGGTTGGGCACCGCGAAGCTGAAGTCGCACTCCAGCGTCTCCTCGTACATCTTCCGCTGCGCGTCGCTCATGATGTCGTACACCATGGCGTGCACGTCGTCGTGCTCCATCGGCGGCAGGTTGATGCGCCGGATGTCGCCGTGGACGCGGATCATCGGCGGCAGCCCCGACGAGAGGTGCAGGTCGGACGCCTTGTTCTTGACCGCGAAGGCGAGGAGTTCGGTGATGTCCATGGTGGGGGCCCTATAATCCCCGAGCGCGCGTCGGCGACGGATCGCGCGTGACGGCAGGAGCGCTCGACGCCGGCACCGCAGCGGCTTGTCGCAAGCACGAAGCGTGCCGCCCGGCGCGCAATGCCAACGTCATTTGATTATGAGCCTCGACGAGAAGGCATGGCAAGACGCGCGGGAACGCATCGCCCGCGCGGCCGAGGCGGCGGGACGGCGACCCGATGCGATCCGGCTGTGCGCGGTGTCCAAGACCCGTCCGGCCGAGGAAGTGCGGGAGGCCCGGGCGCTCGGGCAGCGTTGTTTCGGCGAGAACTACGTGCAGGAGGCCGCGGCGAAGCGGGCAGCGCTCGCCGATCTCGCCGACCTCGAGTGGCGCCTGATCGGTCCGCTGCAGAGCAACAAGGCGGCGCTCGCCGCCCGGGTGTTCGACGCGGTCGAGTCGATCGACCGGCCGAAGATCGCCGAGCGCCTGTCCGCGGCGCGGGTCGCCGGGCGGGCGCCCATCGAGGCGCTGGTCCAGGTCAACATCAGCGGCGAGGCGTCGAAGAGCGGCGTTGCACCCGAGGGCGCTCTCCCGCTCGCGCGTGTCGTCGCCTCGCTGCCGGGACTCGCGTTCGCGGGCTTCATGGGCATCGCCGAGCCGACCGATGACCTCGATCGGCAGCGCGCCCAGTTCGCGCGCCTGCGGCGTTGTCGCGACGAGGCGCTCGACGCGGGGCTCGACGCCCGCGTCCTGTCGATGGGGATGACGGCCGACCTCGAATCCGCGATCCGCGAGGGATCGACCGAGGTGCGGCTGGGAACCGCGCTGTTCGGGGCGCGCGAACCGCAACCGCCGCGTGGCGGGTGACCTGCCGTTCTCCCGGACCCGGTGCTCGTGCGATTCCGGAAGCGGTCCGGCTCGGGCGGGCCGTCCTTCGGGCACAATCGCGCTCCGGGAAGAGTCGAGCCATGTCCATCCTGTTCATCGGCGGCGGCAACATGGCGTCCGCGATCGCCGGCGGGCTCGTCGCGCGCGGGCGCGCGGCGCGCGAGATCGCGATCGTCGATCCCGTCGATGCGCAGCGCGCGAAGCTCGAGGGCGCGCTGCCCGGCGTGCGCACGTTCGCTGCGGTCTCCGCGGACGCGGTCGCGGGCGCGACGCTCGTCGTGCTCGCCGTGAAGCCGCAACAGATGCGCGAGGCGTGCACCGCGCTTTCGCCCCACGTCGATCGCATCCCCACGGTGCTGTCGATCGCGGCGGGCACGCGCAGCAGCGACATCTCGCGCTGGCTTCGCGGCTACGCACGCATCGTGCGCGCGATGCCGGACACGCCCTCGCTGGTGGGCGCGGGCATCGCCGGTCTCTGGGCTTCGCCCGCCGTCGACGCGGCCGGCCGCGCATCCGCGATCGCGGTGCTCGAAGCCTGCGGCGGGGTCGTTCCGGTCGAGCGCGAGGAGGCGCTCGACGCGGTCACCGGCATCTCGGCGTCGGGGGTC
>DAOMBL010000446.1:0-3312 GCA_035427325.1 Casimicrobiaceae bacterium | reverse complement strand
CCGGACACCTGGTTCGCCGTCCTCGATCCGTTCGGCGCCACGATCCACCGCAACCAGGCGGATCGGCGCGCCTCGTGGAGCGCCCGCCTGCCTGAACCCGGCGAATACCGCGTCCGCGTCTACCTGGGCAGCGATGCGGAACAGTCCGGGCGCGCGGCCGCCTACGTCCTTCGCGTCGGCATCGACCCGGGTCGCTGAACGCGCGGACCGGTCGCGAAGGGCCCGGACTCCCGGGCCAGCGCCCGTCGCCGGGCCGTCGGGCGGCGACTACACGAGCTCGAGCATCTCGCGCAGGCTCCTCAGCAGGTCCTCTTCCTGATAGGGCTTGCCGAGGTAGAGATCGACGCCGAGTTCGCGCGCGAGGTTGCGGTGCTTCTCGGCGGTGCGCGACGTGATCATGATGATCGGGACGTGGCTGTGCTTCGCGTCCGCCTTGATCGTCTTGGTGAACTCGAAGCCGTCCATGCGCGGCATCTCGATGTCGAGCAGGATGACGTCGGGCGTCTGCTCCGAGAGGACCTGCAGCGCGTCGATGCCGTCCTTCGCGGTCACGACGTCGAAGCCTTCGCGCTGCAGCAGCCGGCTCGTGATCTTGCGGACGGTGAGCGAGTCGTCGACGACCATGATGAGCGGCCGTCGCTGCTCGGGGAGCGCGGCGACGCGCGCGACACGCTGCTCGGCGTTCGGATCGAAGGGCTCCACGTCGGCGCGCTGGGCGAGCGCGACCGGATTGATGATCAGCACGATCTCGCCGTTGCCGAGCACCGTCGCGCCCGCAATGCCCGACACGCGGGCGAGCTGCGGTCCGATGTTCTTGACGACGACTTCCTGGTTCCCGACCATCTCGTCGACGTGGACGGCGGCGCGCGTCTGGCCTGAGCGCAGCAGCAGCACCGGGTTGTGCCGCGCGGACTCCGGATTGTGGGCGGTGTCGCCGAGCAGCCGCGGCAGGTAGTGGAACGGATAGCTGCGACCCTGCCACTCGACCTCGCGCGCGACGTAGAGCTGAAGGAGCGCCTCGGCCTTGACCTGCTGCACCTGCTCGACCATCGGCGAGGGCAGTGCCCAGAGCCGCCCGCCCGCCCGCACCAGCACCGTCTGCGCGACCGCGAGCGTGAGCGGCAGGTAGAGCGTGAAGGTGGTGCCCTGGCCCGGCCGGGTCGCGACCTCGACCCGGCCGCCGAGCGCGGCGATGTCCGCGCGCACCACGTCCATGCCCACGCCGCGCCCGGAGATCTGCGTCACCTTCGACGTCGTCGTGAAACCCGGCCGGAAGATGCATTCGACGAGCTGGGCCTCGGTCGGCTGCGCGTCGGGGGCGATCATGCCGACCTCGACCGCGCGCTGGCGCACGCGTCCGAGGTCGATTCCCCTGCCGTCGTCGTTGAGTTCGATCAGCACCTCGTTGCCGGCCTGGCGAACGGTCAGGGCGATCTCGCCGGTCTCGCGTTTGCCCGCCGCGATCCTCGCCTCGCGGGACTCGATGCCGTGGTCGAGCGCGTTGCGCAACAGGTGTTCCAGCGGCCCGACGAGCTTCTCCAGCACCGAGCGGTCGAGTTCGGTCTGGCCGCCCGAGATCTCGAGATTCGCGCGCTTGTCGAGTTCGCGCGCGGTCCTGCGCAGGATCCGGTAGAGGCGCTCCGAGAGGCTCCCGAACGGAACGGTGCGGATCGAGAACAGCCGCTGCTGGACTTCGCGCGACAACCGCGCCTGCGCGAGCAGCGCCGCGTCCGCATCGTCGAGGTTCTTGAGCAGCGACTGCTGCACGGTCGACACGTCGTTGACGCCCTCGGCCAGCGAGCGGGTCAGCTCCTGGAACCGGGTGTAGCGATCGAACTCGAGCGGGTCGAAACCCTCCTGCACCGACTGAACCGCGCTCATCCGCGACTGGATCTGCGATTCCGCCTGGATCTCGATCTCGCGCACCTGGCCGCGCAGCCGGATCACGCTTCCGGTCAGTTCGAGGAGGTTCGCCTTGAGCGCGCGGAGTTCGCCTTCGACGCGCGCGCGGGCGATCGCGACTTCTCCGGCCTCGTTCGCCAACCGGTCGATCAGGTCGGCGCGCACGCGCAGCATCGCGCGTGCCGTGCTCTCCGGTTCCGGCACATCCTGCGCAACCGGCGTCGTCGTGGCCGCCTGGGGCGCGACCGGTGTCGGCGCGACTACCTGGGGCGCAACCGGTGCCGGCGCGGCCACCTCGGGCACCGCCGGCGCGGCCATCTCGGGCACCGCCGGCGCGGCCACCTCGGGCACCGCCGGCGGAGCCACCTCGGGCACCGCCGGCGCGACCTCCTCGGGCACCGCCGGCGCGGCCATCTCGGGCACCGCCGGCGCGTCCATCACGTGCACCGCTGGCGCGGACACCTCGGGCGCAACCGCCGGAGGCGCCATGAACGGCACCGGAGCCGGCGCCATCGTGGGCTCCGCGGACGCGGCGGCAGGCAGATCCGCCACGGTTGCGGGCGGGGAAGCGGCCGGAAGCGGCGTCGGTGTGTCGGGCTCGGGCTCCGGTTGCGCGACCACGGGTTCCGCCGCGGCCGCGACCTCCGCAGGTGCGGCGGGGAGCGGCTCGTGCACCGGCGTCGGCACCGGCTCGGGCACGACTTCCGTTTCGGGCACTGCGGCCAGCAGCGCGGCGGCCTTCGCCTGCGCGACCCACGGAAGTTCGAGGTTCCGTCGCCCGGCGCGCAGGCCGTCGAGCAGGAACGCGATGTCGTCCAGGTCGGCGTCGAGCGCCTCGAGGAGCGCGGGCGTCGCCTCGGGCGTCTCGTCGTGCGAGCCCAGCCGCGCCTCCATGCGGTGCGCGAGTTCGCCGAGCCGCATCGCCCCGGCCATGCGCGCGCTGCCCTTGAAGGTGTGCAGCACGCGGCGGAGTTCGGCGGGCGCGCCGTGGTCGGCCGGAGCGCGCCGCCACGCGCGGACCTGTTCTCCCGCCTGCGGATACAGGACGTCCGCCTCCTCGATGAAGATCGCGAGCACGGTGTCGTCGACCACGTCGCGCACATCTTCCAACGGATCGACGGTGGGCGCGGGAAGCCCGACGCCGGATTCGGTCACGAATGCGTCCGGCGACGTCTCCTCCACCGCAGCGAGCGCCATCGTCTCCGAAGGCGCCACCTCCTCCTCGGACGCGGGCACGTGTGGCGCGAGGTCGCGCGGCTCCGGTTCCTCCGCGTCGTCCACCGCCAATGCGGCGAGCGTCTCGACGTCGGCCTCGGCGCTCGCGACTTCGCGCCGCAACGCGTCGAGCTCCGCATCGGCGAGCGCGCACTCCTCCTGGTCGTACCGGTCGAATCCTTCGCCGGCCTTCAC
>DAOMBL010000445.1:0-3318 GCA_035427325.1 Casimicrobiaceae bacterium | reverse complement strand
AGCGCCCACGCCACGTGCTCGCGCACGAGCCCGGAAGGATCGTCCGCGCGCGAGCGCAGGGCCGCGACGATTCCCGGCGTCGTCGGCGCGTTCCCGAGCGCGACCGCGATGTTGCGCAACCAGCGTTCGTGCCCGATCCGCCGGATCGCGCTGCCGGCCATGCGCGACTCGAACTCCTCGCGCGTCCACGCGAACAGGTCGACGAGGGCCGCGTCGTCGAGCCCGTGGCGCACGCGCGCGAGGTCGGGATCGGCAGCGGCGCGCGCGTACTTGTTCCAGGGGCAGGCGAGCTGGCAATCGTCGCAGCCGTAGATCCGGTTGCCGACCAGCGGGCGCAGTTCCCCGGGGATCGGGCCGTGGAGTTCGATCGTCAGGTAGCTCACGCATCGCCGAGCGTCGACTTCGTAGGGCGCGACGATCGCGCCGGTGGGGCAGATGTCGAGGCAGGCGCGGCACGCGCCGCAATGCGCCTCGACCGGAGCGCTGACCGGCAGCGGCAGGTCGGTGTAGATCTCGCCCAGGAAGAACAGCGAACCCGCGTCGCGCGACAGGACGAGCGTGTGCTTGCCGCGCCAGCCCAGGCCCGCCTTCGACGCAAACACCGTCTCCATCACCGGCGCGCTGTCGCAGAACACCCGGTAGCCGAACGGACCGATCTCCCGCTCGATGCGGTCGGCGAGCGCCTGGAGCTTGCCGCGCAGCACCTTGTGGTAGTCGCGCCCGAGCGCATAGCGGGACACGTAGGCGCGTTGCGGCTGCGCAAGCGTGGCGTTCGCGTCGCGCGCCTGCGAAGGCCAGTAGTCGATGCGTGCGCTGATGACGCGAATGGCGCCCGGGACGAGATCGCCCGGCGCAGCGCGAAGCGCCGCGTGGCGCACCATATAATCCATCGTGCCGTGGCGACCCGCGGCGATCCAGGCCGCGAGTCGCGCGGACGCTTCGCCGAGTTCGACATCCGACACGCCGATCGCGCCCAGGCCGAGTTCGCGCGCCCAGCCAGCGATGCGCGAAGCCAGCGCGGGCATGTCGATGGCGGTTCCATCGCTCGGGCGGTCGGCCGACGGGAGTCCGGACATGCGTGCGAGCGTACCGCCAGTCGCCTCCGTTCCGAATGCCGCGATGACGACGACCTGCCGCATGCGCCTCCCCGATGCCCTCGCGACCGAACGCGCGGGCCGCGCGCTCGCGCGCGGGCTCACCGGCGGCATGGTGGTGACGCTCTCGGGCGATCTCGGGGCCGGCAAGACGACGTTCGCGCGCGGTGTGTTGCGCGGACTGGGCTGGACCGGTCCGGTCAAGAGCCCGAGCTACACGCTGCTTGAACATTATCCGTTGTCGAGCATATACTTGTATCACTTTGATTTTTATCGGTTCGCCAACCCGGAGGAATGGGAGACCCTGGGGGCGGCCGAGGGCTTCACCCCGCGTTCCGTGGCGCTGGTCGAATGGCCCGAGCGCGTGGCGGAGTACCTGCCGCCGGCGGATCTCGCGGTGCGACTCGCACCGGCGACCGAAGGGGACGGTCGGACACTGGAGCTCGCGGCGACGACGACGGCCGGTGAACGATGCGTAGCCGACATCCGACAGGCGTTCGACCTGCCCTGACCCGCGTTTCGATCGGTCGCCGGCGCGCGCTCCGTTGGGCGCTCGTTCCCGCCGCGGGCATCCTGTCGCCGCTCGCGTGGTCGCAGGCCGCGCGCATCGCCTCCGCGCGTGTGTGGCCCGCGCACGAATACACGCGCGTCATCGTCGAGTCGCCCGAGCCGCTCGCCTGGCAGGTCGCGACACTGAAGGATCCGGGGCGCGTGGTGCTCGACCTCGACGGCGTCGAGGGAACCGCCGAACTCGCGGAACTCGCCCGGCGCGTCCACCCGGACGATCCGCACCTCGCCGGCGTCCGTTACGCGCGCAGGTCACCGTCCGGGCTGCGCGTCGTGCTCGACCTCAAGGCCGACGTGCTGGTGCAGACGTTCGCGTTGAAGCCCGTCGGCGACTACGGCAACCGCCTCGTCATCGACCTCATCCCCACGGCGCCGCCTGATCCGCTGATGGCGCTGCTCGAGGCGGAGAAGGCGAAGCCGGAGCCGCTTTTCGAACCTCCGCCGCCAGGAGCGCCGTCCAAGGCGGCGCCCCGGCGCGATCGGGTCCGGCGCATCACCGTGGCGGTCGACCCGGGCCACGGAGGCGAGGATCCGGGCGCGATCGGCCCGAGGGGCACGCGCGAGAAGCACGTCGCGCTCGCGATCGCGCGCAAGCTCAAGTCGGCGATCGACGCCTCGCCGAACCTGCGCGCCGTGCTCACCCGCGACGACGACTACTTCGTGCCGCTCGCCGCGCGCGTGCAGAAGGCGCGGCGCGCGCAGGCGGATCTCCTCGTGTCGATCCACGCGGACGCGTTCCGCGAGCCGCGCGCGCGCGGTTCGTCGGTGTTCGCGCTCTCCGAGAACGGCGCGACCAGTGCGGCCGCGCGCTGGCTCGCGCAGAAGGAGAACGAGGCCGACCTGATCGGGGGTGTCAACCTCGACGTGCGCGACCCGATGCTCGCGCGCACGCTGCTCGACCTGTCGCAGACGGCGCAGATCGCCGACAGCCTGAAGGCGGGGCGACAGGTGCTCGCGGAACTCTCGGAGACGAACGCGCTGCACAAGCGCGAGGTCGAGCAGGCCGGATTCGCGGTACTGAAGGCGCCCGACGTGCCGTCGATCCTCGTCGAGACCGCGTTCATCAGCAATCCGGACGAGGAACAGAAGCTGCGCGACCCGAAGCAGCAGGGCCGCTACGCGGACGCGATCGCCGAGGGCATCCGCGGCTACTTCGCGAAGAGCCCGCCGCTCGCGCGAGGCTGATAGGATCGGCGAGTGGTCCGCTTCCTCGTCCTCTTCCTGCTGATCCAGGCGACCCTGTTCGGCCTGGAGCTCACGCCGCCGGTCCAGCGCTGGTTCGTCGAGCCGTGGACGAACACGCTCGCGCAGATCTCCACCGCGATCGTGACGTTCTTCGACCCGAACGTGGTCGCGGTCGGCAAGGTGATGCGCAGCACGACCAACGGATTCGCGGTGTCGATCGAGGCCGGCTGCAACGGCGTCGAGGCGACGATCGTGCTCGTCGCGGCGATCCTCGCGTTCCCGTCGCCCTGGAAGCACAAGCTCGCCGGCCTCGCCGCCGGGATCGTGGCCGTGCAGGGGCTGAACGTGCTGCGCGTGATCAGCCTGTTCTACCTCGGGCAGTGGAATTACCAGGTGTTCGAGTGGGCGCATCTGTACGTCTGGCAGGCGCTGATCATGCTGGACGTGCTCGTGGTCTGGCTCGTCTGGGTGC
>DAOMBL010000444.1:0-3322 GCA_035427325.1 Casimicrobiaceae bacterium | reverse complement strand
GGGCGAGCGCCGGCTCGTCCAGCGCGGCGAGTTCGCTGCGCTGCGCCGGGCGAGCGAGGTCGTTCATCGGTCAGGCCGCCGCGCGCTCGCCCGCCTGCGCGTCCTGCAGGCGGCGCAGTTGCACGATGCGCAGTTTCTCGTCGGGCGCGCATTTGCCGTAGGTCAGGTACTCGCCCTTCGCGATGCGCGCGGTGACGCGCGCGCCCTGCGCGAGCCCGAGCGGCAGTGCGACCAGACGCACCGCGTCCGGACGGGCGAGCGCGTAGCCGCGGTAGCTGTATTCGCCGATCGCGTCGAGCGTTTCGCCCGGCTCGAGGTCGCGCTTCGAGCGCGCCCCGACCTCGGCCACCGGCACCGGCAGCGGCTGCATGTGGCTCTGGCCGAACAGCACGGCCGCCGCGGCGGAGAGCGGCACCTCGAGGCTCGTGAGGTGGTAGGGCCGGAAGAACGTGATGTAGGGGGGCTCGCCGATGTGCAGGTCGGCCATCCGCTCCATCAGGCGCGGATGGCGGATCTCCGCGATGGCGAACACGCCCGGCGCGACCCCCTTCGCGACGGTGAAGTCGACGACGCCCTTGCGCGAGAGGACGCCGCCCTCCTCCTTCGGACGGAACACGCGGTGCAGCGCGTCGAGCGGCGCATCGGGGCCGTGCATGCCGGGAATGTCGGGGACGAGGCCGGTCGCGTTCGCGAGCGCCACCATCTCGACCATCGTCTTGCTGCCGTCGACGAACTCGACCAGCATTCGCGGATTCATGTTCCGGCGGCGGGCTTCGTCGCGGTATTGATCGGGCGTGGCGTCGACGCGGAACGCGTTGTTCTTGCCCTTGCCGGCGGCGACGACCGGGTAGCCCAGCGCGCGCAGGAACCCGACGAGTTCCATCGTCGAACTCGGTTCGTCGCCCGCGCCGAGCGTGTAGACGACCCCGGCTTCCCGCGCCTTCGCCGCGAGGTACGCGCCGATGGTGACGTCGGCCTCGACGTTCATCATCACCATGTGCTTGCCGGCGCCGAACGCCGTGAGCGCCACCTCGGCGCCGACGTTCGGATTGCCGGTCGCGTCGATGACCACGTCGACCTCGGGCGCCTCGCACACCGCGCGATGGCTCCGGCACACGGCGAGCCGGCCGCGGCCCACCGAGCGCGAGGCATCGTCCGCCATTTCCGGTTCGCGCTTGCCCGCCCCCGCGGCCGCGCATGCGGTGAACACGTTCTCGGGAACCGCGTCCGCCGCGGCGACGACCTCGATCCCGCGCATCAGCGCGGTCTGCACGAGGATGTCGGTCCCCATCTGCCCCGCGCCGACGAGCCCCACGCGCACCGGGCGGCCGGCGCGTTCGCGGGCGTCGAGGGCCTCGGCCAGCGAGGCGCCGGCGGATGCGGGGGTCGGCATCGGGGTGGACATTTGTACGTTTGGCGGACCATATCTCCGTTCCGTATCATTGTCAACGTGAGCGCCGCCCCTCCTTCCGACGCGACCGCCGACCTCGGCATCCGCGCCGCGTGGCTCTACTACGTCGAGGAACTGACGCAGGCCGACATCGCGCGCGCGCTCGGGCTCTCGCGCGCCAAGGTGATCCGCCTCCTCGCGGCCGCGCGCGGAGACGGGACCGTGCGCATCGAACTCGACGCGCGCGGCACCGCGCAACTCGCGCTCGAGCGGCGTCTCATCCGCTCCCTCGACCTCGACGAGGCGATCGTCGCGCCCGCGCCTTCGCGCGAGGATGCGGTCGCCGCGGTGGTCGGCCACGCGGCCGGGACCTACCTGTCGAACCAGGTGTGCGACGGGATGTCGGTCGGCATCGGCTGGGGCGGCACGCTGCACGCGAGCCTCGCGGCGATCCGCGAGCGGCCGGTCGCCGGCCTGTCCGTGGTCGCGCTGCTGGGCGGGATGACGCATTCGCGCGGGATCAACCCGTCGGCGGTCGCGCGTCGCGTCGCCGACGCGTTCTCCGCCGAGTGCTACCAGCTCACGGCCCCGCTGTTCGTGTCCGAGCCCGCCACCCGCATCGCGCTCTGGCGCGAACCGGGCCTGCACGAACTCCTCAAGCGCGCGCGGGGCGTCGATCTCGCGATGGTGAGCGTGGGCGACGTGCGCGAGGACGCGACGCTCTTCCGCGAGGGACTCCTGCCGCGCCCGGCGGCGCGCAGCCTCGCGGCGGCCGGCGCGGTCGGGGACGTGCTCTGCCATTTCGTCGACGCCGAGGGACGCGTGGTCGACCACCCGGTCAACGATCGCGTGGTCGCGGTCGCGCCCGCCGACCTCCGCAAGGTCCGACGCGTCGTGGTCGCCGCCGGCGGCGCGAGGAAGGCGCCGGCCATTCGCGCGGCGCTGCGCGCGACACGCGCGCGGGTACTCGTCACCGAGGAGGGCGCGGCGAAGGCCCTGCTCGCCCTGCGGGACTGAACGCCGCCGATACCACCGCGCCCCTGCGTTCCGCGACGCACCCCATTCACGCACACGCCCGCGACCGGGCGCCCCGGAATCCCACGATGAGCGACGCCCTGACCTACCTCGTGCAAGCCCGCCCGGAAGCGATGGGCGCGTACTTCACGTTCCTCAAGCACGCCGGCTCGCGGCTCGAACCGAAGACGCGCAACCTGATCTCGGTGATCACCAAGGTGCACGCGCAGACCGCCAACGGGTTGCGCCAGTACGTGAAGCGCGCGCTGCGCGAGGGCGCCACCGCCGACGAGGTGCTCGACGCGCTGCTGATGGCGTTCCCCGCGCTCGGCCTCGCGAAGATCGTCTGGGCGATCGACGTGATCCTCGCGATGGACCTGCCCGAGTTCCGCCCCGCGAAGGCGTCCCTCGCGCAGGAGGCGCGCTGGCACGACGTCGCGCCGCTGAGCGCGGTGAAGACCGGCGCCACGACGCCCTTCGAATGCGACGGGCGCAGGCTGTTCGTCTGGCGCAGGGGCAAGGCGATCCGCGTCTACGACAGCCGCTGTCCGCACGAGGGGACCGACATCCCGCCTTCGGCGCTCGCCGGCACGACGCTCACCTGCCCGAAGCACGCGTGGGCGTTCGACACCGTGACCGGCCGCTGCACCGCGCGGGGCGATCGGCCGCTCACCGAATACCCGCACCGGGTCGAGGGCCGGCGCCTCTTCGCCTGCTGGTAGCGAGGCGTCGCACGACAGCGGCGAGGACCGGCACCGGCGTGGCGCGGCCACCGGGACTCCTCCGCGTCGGGGTCCGCTCAGGTCCTGACGACGAGCACCGCGCCGGGCACGAGCCCGACGACGCGCTTCGCGTTGCTGCCGAAGTGCAGCGCTCCGTGCGCCGCCGCGCCGCCCCGGCCGACCACGACGAGATCGG
>DAOMBL010000443.1:0-3328 GCA_035427325.1 Casimicrobiaceae bacterium | reverse complement strand
AACACCTTGCCGATGTGCTTCGAGAACTCGAGCCCGGTGTGGGCGTCGAGGATCTTCTTCAGGTCGGCGGGCATCGAGTCGTACTTCGCCGGGTTCATCGCGAGCACGAAGATCGAGTTCGACATCTTCGCCACGCCCGGCGCCGTGTCGAGGTGGTACTTCGTCACCTCCTGCAGCTTGATCGCCGGCGCGACCTCCCAGGGCACCATCGCCCCGTCGATGACCGACTTCGCGAGCGCCTCGGTGACCTGCGGGATCGGCATCTGCACCGGCGCGGCGCCGATCGCGGTGAGGAACTTCGTCCCGATGCGCGTCGGTGCGCGCACCTTCTGGCCCTTCACCTCCTCGAGCGTCGTCACGCGCCTGTTCGAGAAGTGCAGCAGCGACCCGTCGTGCACGTGCGCCGCGAGGAGCTTGACGCCGCGGAACTCGTCCATCGAGTTCTTGTGGATGTACTCCCACAGCGCCGGGCTCCCCGTCTCCGCGTTCATCGTCATGAACGGCAGCTCGAACACCTCGGACTTGGTGAACCGCCCGGCCTGGTAGGTCGGGATCGTCCAGATGATGTCGGCGACGCCGTCGCGGGCCTGGTCGAAGAGCTGCGGCGGCGTGCCGCCGAGCTGCATCGACGGGTAGAACTGGCACTTGATGCGCCCGCCGGATTCCCGGCCGAGCGTCGCGCACCACGGCTCCAGCACCTGAGCCTGGATCGTGCCTTTCGCCGAGAGGAAGTGGTGGATGCGCAGCGTGACGTCCTGCGCCTGCGACGCTCCCGAACCGAGCGCGACGAGCGCGCCGGCCAGGGCGGTGACGAGTCGTGCGGGCTTCATGGTGGCTCCTCCAGGTGGGCGGTTGTCCCGGGCCGGGTCACCGCTTGAACGTGTGCACAAGATACAGCGAGACGACGGGAAAAATGCACGAGCAGCGCGATGCGCAGGGCGTCCGAGCACAGGAACGGCACCACCCCCTTGAAGGTCTCGGTCAGCGGCACGTCCTTCGCGAGGCGGTTGATGATGTAGACGTTCATGCCGACCGGGGGGTGGACGAGCCCGATCTCGACGACCATCAGCGCGAGGATGCCGAACCAGATCGATTTGTCCTGGTGCGACATCCCGTAGAACTCGAGCCCCATCACCATCGGATAGAAGATCGGAATGGTGAGCAGGATCATCGCGAGCGAATCCATCACGCAGCCGAGGAAGATGTAGATCGCGAGGATCGCCACCAGGACCAGCAGCGGCGAGAGCCCGGACCCCTTGACCCACGCCGCGAGTTCGCCCGGCATCTGCGACAGGGCGAGCGTCGCGTTCAGCATGTCCGCGCCGAGCAGCACCAGGAAGATCATCGCGGTCGCGACCGCCGTGCCGGCCGCGCTCTCGACCAGCCCGGGCAGGCGCATGCCGCCGACGATCGCCAGGATGCCGCATGCCGCGGCGCCGATCGCCGCCGCCTCGGTCGGGTTCGCCCAGCCGCCGTAGATGCCGACGATCACGACGACGAACACCAGGAGCACCGGCAGGACCTCGGCGAGGCTCCGCAGGCGCACCGGCCAGGGCGCCACGGGCCCCGCGGGACCCGATTCCGGGCGCCAGGCCACCACGATCCGGACCACCAGCATGTAGCCCAGCATCGCGATGACGCCCGGCAGCACCGCGGCCATGAACAGCTTCCCGATCGATTCCTCGGTGAGGATCGCGTAGATGACGAGCGGCACCGACGGCGGGATCATGATGCCGAGCGTGCCACCGGCCGCGAGCGCGCCGGTCGCGAGCGAGCCCGAATAGCCGAGCCGGCGCAGTTCCGGCAGCGCGACGTGGCCCATCGTGGCGGCGGTCGCGAGCGAACTGCCGCAGATCGCGCCGAAGCCCGCGCAGGCGCCGATCGCCGCCATCGCGACCCCTCCCTTCAGGTGGCCCATGAACGCCGACACGAACCGGAACAGCGAACGCGAGAGGCCGCCATGGGTCGCGAACTGTCCCATCAGCAGGAACAGCGGGATCACCACGAGGTCGTAGTTCGAGAGTCGCGCGTAGGCGAGGTTCTTGAGCGAACCGAGCAGCGCGTTCGGATTGCCCGTGAGCACGAGATACCCGCCCGCCCCGCACAGGAACATCGCGATGCCGATCGGCACGCGCACGACCATCAGGGCGAGCATGATCGCGAACAGGATGCCGCCGAACGCGATGCCGCTCATCGCCGCGCCCCGTTCGCGTCCGTGGGCCCGGTCCCGGCGGCTGTCGCGTTCACGCCTTTCGACTCCGCGCCGCCCGCCCGGCGCAACAGGTGGACGGCCTTGTAGGCGCCGGCGACGGCCAGCAGCGCGAACCCCGGCACCATCAGCCCTTGCGCGATCCAGACCGGGATGCCGAGGATCGCCGAGGTCACGCCGTCGGCGCGCACCGACAGCGCGCCCGCGGCGGCGCGCCACGCGATGAGCGCGCCGAACCCGCACACCAGCGCGGACCCGAACGCGTCGAGCGCGGCGACCACGCGCGGCGACAGGTGGTGCGTGAAGAAGTCCACCTTGACGTCGCCCCCGACCAGGTGGCAGTAGGCGAAGAACGCGGCGGAAGCGAACGCCGCGCACATCTCGAGGAGTTCGACGTCGCCCGGCACCGACCACGCGAAGAGCTTGCGGCCGACGATCGACACGATCTCCATCGCGACGAGCGCGACGAACACGAGGCCGCCCGCGACCGCGAAGCCGCGCGCGATCGCGGTCAGCGCCCGCCCTGCCGCGCCGTACTCCGCGCCCGTCCGTCCCTGCGGTTCCTGCATGACGCCCCTCCCTTCCTCCCCGGCGCTCGTGCCTGCCGCGTTCCGCCCACGGTGCGTCCTATTCCAGTTTCGCGCGCAGCCAGCCCGGCGCCTCCGCCGCCACGATGCGCGCGGGATCGTCGGGATGCCGGCGCGCGAGGATCCGGACCTCGCGCCCTTCGACCAGCACCTCGTCCGCGCGCCGGATCACGTGCGCCACGACGAAGCTCCTGCCGCGCCACTCGGCGACCGAGGTGTCGATCGCGATGCGGTCGCCGAAGGTCGCCGGGCGCAGGAACCGCGCGGACGCGTCGACCAGTGGCGCGCCGGCGATGCCGTCGCTCCGCTCCGTCTCCTGCCACGACGGCACGCCGGCCGCCCGGAAGAAGTGCAGGCACGCCGCGTCCATCCAGCGGAAGAAGTTCGGGTAGAAGACGATGCCCAGGGGATCGCAGTCGCCGAACTCGACGGTGAACGCGGTCGTGTGCCGGAAGCTCATCGCGTGCCTTTCGTCGCATCGCGTGTCGAACCCGCCGGTCGCTTCATCCAGACGACCCGCGTCGCGACCACC
>DAOMBL010000442.1:0-3341 GCA_035427325.1 Casimicrobiaceae bacterium | reverse complement strand
CCCCTCCCCTTGCAAGCAAGGGCAACAAAGCCATCGGCGCGAAGAGCAAGTCAGACACTTTCGATTCCTCCGTTACCGCCCACTAGGGCGCCGGCGGGCGGCCGGGGAGCCGGCGACCGGAACGAACGGGGCGCGGGCCGGGATTCGTTCCCGGCGGCGCAGGGTCAGCCCAACGCGCCCTTGACCACCTTGCGCGCGGTGCGCACCGTGCGCTTCGCGGTCCTGGTCGCGACGTCGACGGCGCCGCTCGCGGTCTTCGCCGCCGTGCTCGCGGATCGCGCGGCCGTGTTGACCGCGCCCTTGACGATCTTCTTCACTGGCGAGACGGGCGCCCTGCGCTTCGGCTTGACGCCGTTCGCCTTGAGGAGTTCGTTCACCGCCTCGGAGAGCGCGTCGACGCGTTCCGCCAGGCGCTCGACGTCGCTCTGCGTATGCACGCCGAGCTTCGACAGCGCGCGGGCCACACGGTCCTCGAAGACCTGCTCGAGCTTGTCCCAGGTACCGCCCGCCATCGCCTGAACCTCCTTCGCCTTCGCCTTCGCCGCGCCTCGCGCGGCCGCCGCCGCATCCGCCGCGGCGTGGCGCGTCTTCTTCTCGAGCACCTCGCCCTGCTCGACGAGGGTCTCGAACACCTTCATGCCCCCGGCCTGCGCCTTCGAGAACGCGCCCAGGCCAGCGAGCCAGATCTGCCTCGACGACTCGAGGATCGACTTCGGAAGATCGGCCACCGCGTCGTGGGATTTCGCGGAACCGGTGGATTCGGCCTTCGCTTTCGCCTTCGCCTGCTTCAGCATCGCGTTCCCCCGCGGGCATTCGCCGGACCTGCGCGGTTGCGCCGGCCACCGACGCATTCTAGGGAGCGCCGATAGAGCAATCATACTAAAGCGGGACCGCCGGGCAGGCCCCCTTCGAGGAGCGCGCGCCGCCCGTATAATCGGCGGCCCGGCCAGGGTGTCCGCGCGCGGCGGCACCGCCACGGCCGGACGCGCGAGCGCGCGACCGCAGGAGGAATCCATGGCCTATTTCGTCACCGGCGCGACCGGATTCATCGGGCGCTACCTCGTCGAGAATCTCCTGAAGCGCGGCAAGCCGGTCTACGCGCTCGTCCGCAAGGGTTCGCTGAAGAAGCTCGACGCCCTGCGGCGCAAGCTGGGGGCGACGGACAAGCAGCTGATCGCCGTGCACGGCGATCTCGCGGCGAAGAATCTCGGCGTCTCCGCCGCCGACACGAAGAAGCTCGCGGGCCGGATCGACCACTTCTTCCACCTCGCCGCGATCTACGACCTCAACGCCTCCGCCGAGGACCAGAAGATCACCAACGTCGAGGGCACGCGGCAGGCGGTGAAGTTCGCCGCGGCGGTGGGCGCGGGCTGTTTCCACCACGTCTCGTCGATCGCGGCGGCGGGCCTCTACGAGGGCGTGTTCCGCGAGGACATGTTCGAGGAGGCCGAGGAACTCGACCACCCGTACTTCAGCACCAAGCACGAGTCCGAGGGCGTGGTGCGCAAGGAACGCAAGGGCGCGTTCCGCATCTACCGGCCCGGCTTCGTCGTCGGTCACTCGAAGACCGGCGAGATCGACAAGATCGACGGCCCGTACTACTTCTTCAAGACGATCCAGAAGATGCGCAGCCTGCTGCCGCCGTGGATGCCCACGATCGGCATCGAGGGCGGGCGCATCAACATCGTCCCGGTCGATTTCGTCGCGAACGCGATCGACTATCTCGCGCACAAGAACGGGCTCGACGGCAAGTGCTTCCACCTGACCGATCCGGCTCCGCACCGGATCGGCGAGGTGCTCAACATCTTCGCGAAGGCCGCGCACGCGCCGCAGATGACGATGCGCGTCAACGCGAAGATGTTCGGCTTCATCCCGGCGCCGGTCGTGTACGGCGTCGCCTCGCTCGCGCCGGTCAAGCGGGCGATCAAGGTGACGCTGAACGACCTCGGCATCCCGCGCGACGTGTTCCAGTTCGTCAACTGGCCGACGCGCTACGACAACCGCCAGGCGGCGAAGGCGCTCAAGGGATCGGGCATCGAGGTGCCGCCGCTCGACAGCTACGCGTACCGGCTGTGGGACTACTGGGAGCGCAACCTCGACCCGGACCTCTTCATCGACCGCAGCCTCGCCGGTCGCGTCAAGGGCAAGGTCGTCGTGGTCACCGGAGGCTCGTCGGGCATCGGGCAGGCCACCGCACACCGGCTCGCCGACGCGGGCGCGAAGGTCGTCATCGTCGCGCGCGATCCCGAGAAGCTCGAGGCCACGCGCAACGAGATCGTCGCCAAGGGCGGCACCTGCTTCACCTACTCCTGCGACCTGACCGACATGGCCGCGATCGACGTGCTCGCCAAGCGCGTGCTCGCCGACCACCACGGCGTCGACTTCCTCGTGAACAACGCGGGACGCTCGATCCGGCGCGCGGTCATCAA
Source organism: Casimicrobiaceae bacterium (assembly GCA_035427325.1). Taxonomy (GTDB): domain Bacteria; phylum Pseudomonadota; class Gammaproteobacteria; order Burkholderiales; family Casimicrobiaceae; genus VBCG01. Next base: position 912 of record DAOMBL010000442.1, on the reverse strand, counting down.
CTCGCTCGACCGTTTCCACGACTTCGAGCGCACGATGCAGCTCAACTACTTCGGCGCGGTCAAGCTGATCCTCGCGTTCCTGCCGGCGATGGTCGGCAGGAAGCGCGGGCACGTCATCAACATCAGCTCGATCGGCGTGCTGTCGCGGGCGCCCCGCTTCTCCGCCTACGTCGCCTCGAAGTCGGCGCTCGACGCGTTCTCGGAGTGCGCGGCGTCCGAGGTGCTGGACAAGGGTGTCGCCTTCACCAACATCAACATGCCGCTCGTGCGCACGCCGATGATCGCGCCGACGAAGATCTACGACAACGTGCCCACCCTCTCGCCGGAGGAGGCCGCCGGGCTCGTCGTCGACGCGATCGTGCACCGCCCGGTCCGCATCGCGACGCGGCTCGGCATCTTCGGCGCCGTCTGCCATGCGATCGCGCCCAAGCTCACGCAGGTCCTGCTCAACTCCGCCTTCAACATGTTCCCCGATTCAGCGGCCGCGCAGGGCAAGAAGGACGGAGAGCCGCAGTCGCTCTCCGCCGAGCAGATCGCGTTCGCGCAGATCACGCAGGGCATCCACTGGTGACCGACGCGGCCGTGAATCGGGCTCGAAGCCCGTCCGGCCACATCCTCCCTGTGGGTCGGGCTTCAGCCCGACGGTTTGGGGCTTCAGCCCGCCGGTTTGGGCTTCAGTCCGACGGTTTGGGCTTCAGCCCGACGGTTTGGGCTTCAGCCCGACGGGTTCTTGCCGATGCGAAGGAAATGCGTCGGCCTGAAGGCCGACCCACAAGAGACGCTCCCCGGCGCTCGACGCGCCGCCCCGGGAATCGCCGGCACGACTGTCCTCTGTCCTCTGTTTCCTGTTTCCTGTTGTCGGCCTGAAGGCCGACCCACAAGAGACGCTCCCCGGCGCTCGACGCGCCGCCC
>DAOMBL010000441.1:0-3351 GCA_035427325.1 Casimicrobiaceae bacterium | reverse complement strand
GCCTTGCCCAGCATGCCCATGAACGGGATCGTGCCGCCCTCGCCCAGCGCTCCCCGCGGCTGGCCGTAGAACGCGCGCGACGACGCGTCGACCGCATTCGCGAGCCAGGTTGCCGTCGGCGGAGCGTTCCAGCCGCTCGCCCCCTGGTCGGGGTCGAACCGCACCTGCGCACCATGCGGCGGGTCGTGCTCCAGCAGGCGCTTCAACTCGTCGGTCGCGCGCCCGCCGTCGATCGTGGGCGGGATGCGCAGCGAGAGCTTGAGCCTCGTCGCCGGACGCAGCACGTTGCCGGCGCTCGCGATCGGCGGCAGGCCGTCGGCGCCCGTGACCGACAGCGCCGGACGCCAGGTGCGGTTCAGCACGACCTCGACGCCGTCGTCGACCATCGGCCGCGTGCGCCCCGCCCAGGGAAAGCGCTCCAGCATCGTGTCGCCGAGGATGCCCGCGGCGGCCTTCGCCTGCGCGACGCGTTCCTCCGGGATCGGCGCGTGGAACGCCGCGGGCAGCACACGGCCGCTCGCGCTGTCCTCGATCCGGTCGAGCAGCCTCCGCGCGATGCGGAACGACGACGGCACGACGCCGGAGGCGTCGCCCGAATGCACTCCTTCGTGCAGCACGTCGACCGACAGCGTGCCCGCGGCGATGCCGCGCAGCGACGTCGTGACCCACAGGCGTTCGTAGTCGCCCGCGCCCGAATCCAGCCCGATCACGAAGTCGACACTGCCCATGCGCGGGGCAAGCACGTCGAGATAGGCCGGAAGGTCGTAGCTGCCGGACTCCTCGCAGGTCTCGATCAGTCCGACGCAGCGCGCGTGCGGCAGCCCCTGCGCCTGCAGCGCAGCGATCGCCGCGAGCGACGCGTAGACCGCGTAGCCGTCGTCGGCGCCGCCGCGACCGTAGAGCCTTCCGTGCTCGTAGCGCGGCGTCCAGGGTCCGTAACCCTCGCGCCAGCCGGTCATCTCCGGCTGCTTGTCGAGGTGGCCGTAGAGGAGGATCGTGCGGCCGGCGGCCGCGTCGCCGGTCGCGGGCACGTCGAAGAAGAGCACCGGCGTGCGGCCCGGAAGGCGCACGACGTCGACCGCGAGCCCGCGCACGGGCTGCGACCGGGCCCATCGCTCGGCCTCGCGGACGACACGGTCGATGTGCCCGTGCGATGCCCATTCGCCGTCGTAGTGCGGCGACTTCGCCGGTACGCGAATGTACTCGGTGATCTCCCGGACGATCTGGTCGTCCCAATGGCCGGCGATGCGCCGCTGGAGTGCCTGGAAATCGGTCATGGCGGTCCTTGTCGGGAATCAGGCTTCGAGCAGGCCGACGCGCGCGAAGTGCGCGAGCGCGCGATCGACGAACATCGGGGCATCGCCGCGCCCGTCGAGCGCTGCGGCGAGCGCGCCGCGGTCGCGCGTGCCGTCGGCGAGCGTCAGGATTCGGCGGGCGTCGGGCTCGTCGACCACGACGCGTTCGTGGAGCAGGCTGGTCAGCGTGTCGCAACGGGCGGCCTGCCACCGTGCGAACGCGAACGCCCGCGGTCGTTCGCCGGGCGCCGCGGCGGCGGCCGCAGGCATTGCGCGCAGGACGATCGCGCCGGCGAAGCACGCGCGCACCACGGCACCGCGCGTGTCCTCCGGCCGCACGCCCCGCGATTCGAGTTCGGCCAGGAGTTCGGTGACCGGGACGCTCGCGGGATAACGCATTGCGAGCCACTGCGCGACCGTGCCGCCTCCCGCACCGTCCCTGTCCGCGCCGGGCCGGGCGGAAGCGTGCATCGCATCGATCGCAGACGGCGTGAGCTTCGCGCGCCTCCTCGCGTCCGCGCCCACGAGCACGGACTGCCGGAAGGTGCGCAGGCGCGCGAAATCGACGTACTGCTCGCGCGCGAGCGTGTCGCAAGCCGCGACGATCTTCTGCAGGCCGGGCGACAGGTCGCCCGCGCCCATCGTGCCGAGGTCGGCATCGGCGAGGTAGTGCAGTCCGTGCGCTGCCGCGTGGCGGACGAAGCTCGTGAAGTACACCGGATCGCTCGGCGGCGAGGGATCGCCAGGATGCCGCACGCCGCCGGCTTGCGCGTCGTCGTCCGTCAGCGCGCGGGCGAGCGCCGCCGCGGCGCCGCCCGCGGCGCTCCAGGCTTCGGCGAGTTCGCGGCGGATCCGGCGTTCGGCTTCGGGCTGCGCAGCCGCATCGACCACCGCTGCGGCTTCGAGGCGGGCCGCGTCCCGGCCGATCCGGCGCACGTGGCCACCCGGAAGCAGGTCGTAGCTCGTCACGAGCAGCCCGTCGGGCGCGAGACGTTCGCGCGCGGTTGCGAAGAACGCGTCGCGCATCTCCCGGGGCGCCCGCGAATAGAAGCCATGGGCGACGATGATGTCGAACGCGCCCGCAGGCAGCGCCGCGCTGCGCACATCGCCTTCGACGAAGGCGACGTTGTCGAGGCCGAGGTCGTCCGCCGCGGCGCGGGCCTGCGACAGCTCGCGTGTCGACGCGCCGGTGCCGACGAACCGTCCGAGCGGGAATCGCGCCGCCCGGGCCAGCAGGTCGGCGCCGTCGCCGCAACCCACTTCGAGGACGCGCGCGCCGGCCGGATCGCAGGTCGCGATTCCGAAGAGCCGTCCCACCGCGACCAGCCGATCGGACGCGCTCGCGGCGTCCGGTCCGAGCGGACACGCGCCCTCGTCGCGCACTTCTTGCGGGGATGCGTGGATCGGCGTCGACATTGTGGGCTGGATCCGGCTTGTCGTCCCGATCCGCGGTGCGACATTGTAGGTCCCGCCGCCGGAGCGTGGCGCCGGTCGGGGCGACCCGCCGCGGCCGCAGGTTCAGGCTTCGATGACGCCGATGCGCGCGAAGTGGGCGAGGTACTCGTCGAGCGACGCCGCGCGAGCCGGTGACGCGGCGCCAAGGGTGGAGAGCGCGCCCGCGAGGTCCGCACGCGTTCGCGAACCGTCGAGGAGCGGCAGGAGCGCCCGCTGCACCGGATCGTCGATTCGCACCGATTCGTGGCGCAGGTTGGCGACCCAAGGGTGGCGTCCTGCCTGCCAGCGAGCCGGCGCGAACGCCCGGGGGCGATCGCCCGCGGCGCGCGGAATGGCCACCGGCCACGCGTACGGAACGAGGACCTGCATCAGGCAGGCGGAGAGCAGGAGTCGCTTCGCCTGGCCGGGCGCGGCGAGCGCCGAATCCGGCCCGCTCTCCTCCGCGATCCATCGCGCGAGTTCGGCCACCGGCTCGCTCGATGGGTGGCAGGCGACGAGTCTCGCGATCAGCCGCCGCTGGGCCGCTTGCGCCGTGCGATCGCCGTCCGGGACGGCCTGCGGCCGGGACCCGGGCCGCGCGACCGTCGTGTTCGTGGCCGCG
>DAOMBL010000440.1:0-3357 GCA_035427325.1 Casimicrobiaceae bacterium | reverse complement strand
GTCGCCGGCACCTACGACCAGGCGGTCGACCGGGAATCCGCGTTCGAGATGTTGAAGGCACGGATGGGCGTGGGCGAAGCCTCCGCAGGAACGGGCGCGGCACCGTCGGGAGCCCCGGCGACCCCGCAGGCCGGCGGAGGCGTCCTCTCCGGCCTCTCGGACATCCTGTTCGGCTCGACCGGCCCGCGCGGCGGGCGCCGCGAAGGCGTGGTCGACGTGGTCGCGAAGAGCGCGGCCCGCACGGTGGGTTCGTCGATCGCACGGGAGATCACGCGGGGCGTGCTCGGCTCGCTCCTCGGCGGGGGCCGCAGACGATGATGCGCACGCTGCGCACTGCCCTCGCGGTGGCCGCCTCCGCGCTCGTCGCGGCCTGCGGCAGCCCGTCCCGCGAACCGCTGCCGATCACGCCACCCTCGGAGGTCGCGAACGCGCCGGTCGCTCGCGTACCGGTCTCGCCCGCGCCATCGGCGGTGCCCGCACCGGCGGCGCCCGCAACCGGCTCCACGGCGAAGCTCGACCCCGCCGGCTTCCCGAATGGCGCGATCTACGTGTGCGCGAGCGGCCCGGAGGCGCAGCTGACGCTCACCGCGATCGCGTTCGACCCCAAGGTCGGCTCGCTGTGCCGCCGGCACCCCGAGATGGGACCTTGCCAGTACGAGCGCAACATCTGCCGCAAGAGCGGAGGCCGGGTCTATGCGGCCGACGGCACCGAGATCACGATGGCGACCGAAGCCGAGTACGACAGGAAGGTCATGCGGGTGCGTTTCCAGGCGAAGTAGCCGGTCCCGTCGCCATCCGGGGGCGAACCCGGCGCGCCTCCCTGGGGCGAGTCCGCGAGCCACATTGAACCGGTATCGCGTGCGGCACATGGCCACCAGGAGGCTCCCGGGCTCGCGACGGCGCGCCGCTGCACGATCCGCGGCAGCGCTGGTGACCCTCTGCGGGATCGCCTACGTCGTCGTCGTCGCGAGTCTCTACGCGCGCCAGGAGACGCTGATTTTCCCGGCGATCCCGCTGCCGGCGGATCACCGCTACGCGTTCGACGTGCCGCACGAGGAGTTCCGGATACCGGTCGACGGGGCGACTCTCGACGCCGTGCTCTTCCGGCAGCCCGACCCGCGCGGCCTCGTGTTCTTCCTGCACGGCAACCGCGGCAACCTCGGGACCTGGACGTCCGGCCTCGACCTCTACCGCCGGACCGGCTACGACCTGTTCATCGTCGACTACCGCGGCTACGGGCGGAGCAGCGGCAGGATCGAGAGCGAGGCGCAGCTCCACGCCGACGTGCGCGCGGCCTTCGACGCGGTCGCGCCGCGCTACACCGGCAAGCCGGTCGTGATCTACGGCCGCTCGCTCGGCACCGGCCTCGCGGTCCGGCTCGCGCGCGATGTCACGCCGCGCCTGCTCGTGCTGGTCTCGCCCTACACGAGCCTCGTCGAGGCCGGGCTGCGGCGCTACCCGTTCGTTCCGGCGTTCCTGATGAAATACCCGATCCGGACCGACGCGATGATCGGCGAGGTGAAGAGTCCGGTGCTCCTGCTGCACGGGACCGACGACCGGCTGATTCCCCCCGCCGACAGCGTGGCGCTGCGCCGCCTCGTGCGTTCGCCGGTCGAACTGGTGCTCGTCGATGGCGCGGGACACGCGGACATCCAGGGCGATCCACGAACGCTCGACGTCCTCGCCGATCGTCTCGCCCGGGCCGCGCCGCGCTAACCCACGTGCTCGCGCAGGAACGCGAGCGTGCGCTCTCGCGCGAGCGACGCCGATTCCGGATGGTGGCTACCCCGGTGGTCGCAGTTGAATCCGTGGTTCGCCACGTAGACCTCGACCTTCACCGCCGGATGCGCGGCGGCGAACGCGCGCACGCCGGCGACCGGGATGTGCATGTCGAGTTCGCCGAAGTGGGCGAGCACCGGGCAGCGCGGCTGCTCTCCGACGGCCTCCAGCATCCCTCCCCCGTAGTACGGGATCGCGCATGCGAAGCCCGGCAGCCGCGCGGCGCCCATCCACGCCACGTAGCCGCCCCAGCAGTATCCGACGATCCCGACCTTGCCCGCCTTGGCGGCCGCCTCGCGCGCCGCCGCCACGTCGGCGAGCGCGCTGTCGATCGGGGAGCGCGCCTTGAAGTCGCGACCCTGCGCGATGTCGTCGTTCGCGTAGCCGAGTTCGATGCCCGGCCGGATGCGGTCGAAGAGCGCCGGCGCGATCGCGAGGTAGCCGTCGGCCGCGTAGCCGTCGCACACCGCGCGAATGTGGGCGTTGACGCCGAAGATCTCCTGGACGACCACGAGGCCGCCCCTCGGATTTCCCGCCGGTTCCGAGCGCCATGCGGCGAGCCTGTGTCCGTCCGCAGCGGCGAGTTCGATCCAGTGGCCCATGGCGCAACGATCCTTCCGTGTCCCGACCCGTGGAACAATAGGCCATCCGGCAAGCCGGGGCAAACGCGAAGGCCTGCCGCGCCCTCTGCCCAGGACCCGGCAGACTTGATATAAGCCTGCCGACGAGGATGCGCTTGCCGACCCCGATGCCGACCCTGCCCGCGTGGCGCGAGAACCCCCGGAAGGCCACGGGGCGCGGTGGCTGGGAGGCCGACCTCGCGCCGCTCATCGACACACCCACCGGCCGGCTGTGGCGCGCGCACAGCGACGCGATCAACGGCGAGATCGTCGAGCGCTGGCTGCCTCGCTGCGGCGGCCGCGCGCTGAAGACCGATCTCTTCGACGAGGCGATGGGCGAGGGACTCGACGCATTGCTGGCCTCGCGCGACCTGGACGTGGTCGCGATCGACGTCGCTCCCTCGGTGCTGCGCGCGGCCACCACCGCCCATGGCACCATGCGGATCGTCGCCGCGGACGTGCGCCGGCTGCCGTTCGCCGACGCATCGTTCGACGTCGTCGTGTCGAACTCCACGCTCGACCACTTCGCGACGCGCGGCGAGATCGCGGACGCGCTTCGCGGTCTGCACCGCACGATGAAGTCCGGCGCGCGCCTGGTGATCACGATGGACAACCTGCGGCACCCGGGGGTCGCGCTGCGCAATGCGCTCCCGCACCGGGTGCTGCGGCGGCTCGGGCTCGTCGACTACCCGGCCGGCGCCACCGTCGGCCCCCGCGGGCTCGCGCGCATGCTCCTCGACGCGCGATTCGAGGTGATCGAGTCCGCCGCGATCCTGCATTGTCCGCGGGCGCTGGCGGTACGTCGCGCGCGCACCGTCGAGCGCGGCGAGTCGAGCACAGCCCGTGCGCGCCTGCTGCGGCGGCCCGCACGCTGGGAGGCGCTCGGGCGGCTTCCGACACGCTATCTCACCGGGCACTATGTCGCGATGCTCGCGAGGAAGCCATGACGGCCGGTCGG
>DAOMBL010000439.1:0-3361 GCA_035427325.1 Casimicrobiaceae bacterium | reverse complement strand
CGAACCCCGTCGGGCTGAAGCCCGACCCACAGCATGGTGCGGCAGCCTGTCGGGCTGAAGCCCGACCCACTGTGAAGGTGCCGCACCCCCAGCGAGCGAGAACCGCGCGCGAATCCGTGCGGCACGCATCGAAACGGCGATCGTCATTGCCGTGCTTGCGCGCTTCGCCGCACCGTGGCTCGACCGCGAGTCCCGGCGATTCCAGGCGTGCCCACAACCCTTCCGGCGCATCGCGATCCATCCAGGCACGAACGACATCCCCTCCTGCGCGACAGCGTCGTCGAACATGCATCGCGCGAGGTGCGCCGGGCGGAGTCCGGGTGCCGCCACCGCATTGCCGCGGATCGCGGAGCAACGAGCGACACGACCGTGTAGCATCCATCGTTGGCGAAGCAACAGCGCCGACGTTCGCAATGCGGATCATTCCAGTCGATTCGTCAGGAACAGCCGGCGTGGAGGAGATCACGATGGGTGTCGAACGAACGGCCCCCGACACGCGAGGCGTCAACGCGCAGTTGCACGCGATGCTCGATCCCGGTCCCGAGATCGAGGGTATGGCCGGCCGCCAGCTCCGGATGCGCAGGGTGACCATCGATCCGGGCGGCGTCTTCGGTCCCCTGCACGACCACGAGGACCGGCCCGGCATCGTCTGCATCCTCCCGGGCACGATCACCGATCACCGCGGCGGCGTCGCGACCGACGACGGCCCGGGCGTCGGCTGGCCCGAGGACCGGCATACGCTGCACTGGCGGGAGAACCGGGGGACGATCCCGGCGGTGGAGATTTCGGTCGACATCGTCGGGCAGCCGTAGGAGATGCCGATGACGCCACCCGCATCCGCCCCTTCGGAGGCCTCCGGCCCCGCGCACCGGGTCGCCGTCGTGGGCGCCGGCGCGGTCGGCGGCTTCTACGGAGGCATGCTCGCGCTCGCCGGCGTCCCGGTCACGCTGGTCGCGCGCGCGGCGCAGGTCGACGCGATCACGCGCGACGGACTCGCGATCGTCCGCGCGGACCGCCGCGACGTCGCGCGTGTCGCCGCCACGACCGAGATCCCGGCGATCCGGTCCTCGGACGTCGTGCTCGTGTGCGTGAAGTCGCCCGACACGCGCGAGGTGGCGATCGCGATCGCACCGCACCTCGCGCCCGGCGCGACCGTCGTGAGCCTGCAGAACGGCGTCGCGAACGCGGACGTGCTCGCCGAAGGGCTTCCCGGTGTCGTGCTGGCATCGGTCGTCTGGGTCGGCGTGTCGATGGATGCGCCCGGCGTCGTGCGGCACGCCGGTCGCGGCGACCTGGAACTGGGGGTCGCACGGAGCGGCGCGGGCCGTCCGGGCGCGTCCGCGCGCGCGCGAGAGATCGGAGCGATGTTCGAACGCGCGGGTGTCCCCTGCCCGGTGCGCGACGACATCGACGCCGCGCTGTGGCGCAAGCTCATCACCAACTGCGCGTTCAACGCGGTCTCGGCGCTCGGCCGCGCGCGCTATGGACGCATGGCCGCGGAGCCCGCCGTGCGCGGACTCATGGAGACCGTGATCGGCGAGGCGGTCGCGGTCGCGCGTGCGTCCGGCGTCGAGATCGACGAGAGATCGATGATCGCGTCGGTCTGGAACACCGCCGCGGCGATGTCCACGCAGCACTCATCCACCGCGCAGGACATCGTGCGCGGGAAGCGCACCGAGATCGACATGCTGAACGGATTCGTCGCGGATCGCGGCGAGGCGCTGGGGGTTCCGGTGCCGGTGAACCGCGCCCTCCACGCGCTCGTGCGCCTGCGCGAGGCGGGAGACGACCTCGCCTGACCTGCGGCCCTCGGCTTGCGGTGCGCGGCTGGACCAGCGGCGCGCAGGACGCGATTCGGCCTAGTTCGCGAGCGGCTTTGCGGCCACCATCGACGGAAACTCGCGCTTCAGCGCGTCGAGCTTCGGCAGGTCGTTGTAGACGATGTAGGGCTGCGTCGGATGGCGCGCCAGGTAGTCCTGGTGGTAGGCCTCCGCCGGATAGAACTTCGTGAGCGGCGCGACCTCGGTCACGATCTTCGTCGGAAACGCCTTCGCTGCGTCGAGCTGCGCGATGTACGCGGACGCGATCCGCTTCTGCTCGTCGTTGGCGAAATAGATCGCCGAACGGTATTGCGTGCCGACGTCGGGGCCCTGGCGATTCAGTTCGGTCGGGTCGTGCGCGACCGAGAAGAACACGCGCAGCAGCTGGCCGTAGCTCACGACCTTCGGATCGTAGGTCACCTCGACCGATTCGGCGTGACCGGTGCGCCCGCTCGACACCGCCTCGTAGGTGGGGTTGGCCGTCCTGCCCCCGGCGTAGCCGGACACGGCCCGGGTGACGCCGTTCAGGTGACGGTAGACCGCTTCCACGCCCCAGAAGCACCCGCCGGCGAACACCGCGGTCTGCAGGCCGGGCGCTGGCGCACCCGCGTCGAGCGAGGGCGCGGGCAGCGTTCCCGCAGCGGCGACACCGCTCGCGAGACCGAGGCAGAGGGCGAAGGTTCGATGGTTCATGCGGACTCCGGGTCGGGGAGAGGAGGCGATACGCCATTGTCGCGCGGTTCGGCCCGGACCTTTCACGCCGGAGCCCGGACCGCACCCTGGACGGGGGCACGGGAACACGCGCATGCCCTCCTTCGGCGCATGCGGCGGCCCGACCCCCGGTCCGGCCGGCGGGCGTTGGTGGCCTCCCGGAGCGCGCGGAGGCCGGCGAAGGCAGTGGTCCGATGCGCGTCGCGCGTCGGTCGTCCTGAAGCTACCCGACGATCTCGATCGCATCGGCGACCAACGTGTGCGACAGGAGCACGCCGTCGCAACGTACCGTGCACCCGACGTAGCGGTCGAGCGCGGCATCGCCCATCGCCGGCCCTCCGCTCCTCCGCAGGACGTAGCGTCCCTGCGGCGTGTCGAGCCAGGTCGCGTCGTGCTCGCTCTTGCTGCCGGCGCCGAACGGACCGCGCGTCACCCGTCCGGTGACGCCGTTCATCCGGCGCGGTCCATCGCCGGGTGTCGACGTACCCATCAGCGCTGCCGGCGGATCCGGACGTCGACGACGCGTCCGCGCACCGCCTCCACGACGACCGCGACCGCATGGGGACCGCCGGGCGCCCCCTTGGGCTTGTGCACGGCGAGGAAATACCGGTGATCCGATGCGTCGCGGGCCGGGGACTGCCGCGCGCGCAATGGGGCCGGCCCGGCGACCGCGAACGAGCGATACGGCTTCTGTTCCACACCCTCGCGTTTCGCGATGCTCGCGAGTTCGCGACCCAGCGCGCGCGACACCGGCCGCTTCTCCGCGGGCATCGCCGGCGCGCGCGTGCGCTGCAGGAACCGGCCCTGCGCCGCGAGACCCCGGCGCCGCT
>DAOMBL010000438.1:0-3362 GCA_035427325.1 Casimicrobiaceae bacterium | reverse complement strand
CCAGCCAGCCGGCCTGCCACGCAGCGATCGCTGCGACCGCGACGAGCGCAGCGGCGCCGCCGGCGTAGAGGCCGAGCGGTTTCCGCGCCGCGGGTGGCGCGGGAGCCACGGCAGCCTTCGTCGGCGCCGGGGACGACGCCGGGGCGGTCCCCGAGATCCGGTACACGCGGATCGGGCGCGAGATGTTCTTGAGCGGCTGCTCGCCGATGTCCTGGAATCCGAGGTTGAGCTTGCCGGTCACCTGGTCGTAGACCGACGACGAGATGCACACGCCGCCGGGTTCCGCGATCGACTCCAGCCGCGCGGCGACGTTGACGCCGTCGCCCAGGATGTCGTCGCCCTTCACGACGACGTCGCCGAGGTTCACGCCGACCCGGAAGATCATCCGGCGGTCCTCGGGCAGCGAATCGTTGCGCGTGCGGATGGCGTCCTGCATCTCGATCGCGCAGCGCACCGCCTCGACGGCGCTCGAGAACTCGGCCAGCACCGAGTCGCCGGCCGTGCCGATGATCCGGCCCTGGTGGAACGCGATGATGCCGTCGATGACCGCGCGGTGCGCGGCGAGCACGCGGATCGTGCCTTCCTCGTCCACCGACATCTGCTTGCTGTAGCCGACCGCGTCGGCGGCCAGGATGCAGGTCAGCCGGCGCTTGACGTTGAGCGATTCCATGGGGTCCCCTGTGCCGCCGGGGAGGGGCCGCCGGCCGGCGTGCGGATGATGCCTCCGGTCCGGGGGGCGTGCAACGCCACCCGTCTCGCCGGGCGTCAGGGCGAGCGCAGCGCCGTGCCCATGTCGGGCAGCCGGTGGGCGATGCCCTTGTGGCAGTCGATGCAGGTCTTCTCGCCGTTGAACAGGTACGCCGAATGCGTGGCCGCGGCGCGCGGGCTCTGCCGCGTGATGTCCATCGACTCGGCGCTGTGGCAGTTGCGGCATTCGAGCGAGTTGTTCGCCTTCATCCGAGCCCACTCGCTCCGCGCGAGCACGATCCGGTGGTCCTCGAACTTCTCGCGCGTGTCGATCGTGCCGAAGAGCTTGCCCCAGACCTCCTTGGACGCCTGCATCTTGCGCGCGATCTTGCTGGTCCACTCGTGCGGGACGTGGCAGTCCGGGCAGTGCGCCCGCACACCGCTGCGGTTCGCGTAGTGGATCGTGCGCTGGAGTTCCGGGTAGACGTTGTCGCGCATTTCGTGGCAGGAGACACAGAACGTCTCCGTGTTGGTGAGCTCGAGCCCGGTGTTGAACGCGCCCCAGAACACGACCCCGGCGACGAAGCCCCCGAGCACCAGGAACGCGAGGCTGAAGTGGCGGCTCGGGCGCCAGATGGTCGCCCAGTAGCGCTTCGCGAGATCGGCGAGCCCGCGCATCGCCTACTTCTTCGCCGCGCCGGTCGCGTTCGCGCCGCCCCGCAGGATGTCGTCGACGTCGACGAAGCGGTTGCCGACGAGCGGCTTGACGTCGTCCTGCGGGACGTGGCACTGCTGGCAGAAGTAGCGTCGCGGCGAGATCTCGGCGAGGAAGTTGCCGTCGCGGTCCATGTAGTGGCTTACGCTCACCGCGACTGCCTGCGTCACCGGCGCGCGCCCGCGGCTGTGGCAGCCGAGGCAGGCGTTGACGTTGAGGTCGACCTGGTAGCCGTCGACCTTGTGGGGGATCGTCGGCGGCTGCATCGAGTAGGCGCGCTCGCGGCGAAGATCGCGGTTCTCGGGGTTGCCCAGCGGCGGCGGGCGCGTCTCGTCGGCGACCGGCGTCGTGCCGCGCATCCGGTCGACCTGCTGCGCGTGGGCGAGGGCGGCGAGCGCGGCGAGGGCCGCGGCCGCGACGAGAATGGACGTGCGCATCACGCGTCTCCCACCTTCTCGATCCGGACCGCGCACTTCTTGAAATCGGTCTGGAGCGAGATCGGGTCGGTGGCGTCGAGCGTCACCTTGTTGATGAGCTGCGAGGCGTCGAACCACGGGACGAACACCAGTCCGCGCGGCACGTTGTTGCGTCCGCGGGTTTCGACCCGCGAGCGCATCTCGCCGCGGCGCGAGACGACCTTGACCTCGCTGCCGCGCCGCACGCCGAGCGCCTTCGCATCCTCGGGATGCAGGTAGACGACCGCGTTCGGGAATGCGCGGTAGAGTTCCGGCACGCGCCGCGTCATCGAACCCGAGTGCCAGTGTTCGAGCACGCGGCCGGTCGCGAGCCAGAACGGGTACTCGCCGTCCGGGGACTCGGCCGGCGGCTCGTAGGGCAACGCCCAGATCACGGCGCGGCCGTCGGGATTGCCGTAGAACTGGAACCCCGTGCCCTTCTTCACGTACGGGTCGGTGCCCTCGCGGAACCGCCAGCGCGTCTCCTTGCCGTCGACGACCGGCCAGCGCAGTCCGCGTACCTCATGGTAGGTCTCGAACGGCGCCAGGTCGTGGCCGTGGCCGCGGCCGAAGGTCGCGTACTCCTCGAACAGCCCCTTCTGCAGGTAGAAGCCGAACGCCTTCGCCTCGGCGTTCGCGTAGCCGGCGTCCACCTGCGCGAGCGGGAACCTGTCGACGTTGCCGTTGCGGAAGAGCACGTCGTAGAGCGTCTTGCCGGCGACCTCCGGCTGCTTCGCGATCAGCTCGGCGGGCCAGACCTCCTCGACCTTGAAGCGCTTGCTGAACTCGACGAGCTGCCACAGGTCGGAGCGCGCCTCGCCCGGAGCGTCGACGAGCTGGTGCCAGAACTGCGTGCGCCGCTCGGCGTTGCCGTACGCGCCTTCCTTCTCGACCCACATCGCGGTCGGCAGCACGAGGTCCGCCATCAGCGTCGTGACGGTCGGATAGGCGTCCGACACGACGATGAAGTTCGCCGGATTGCGGTAGCCGGGCAGCCCCTCCTGCATCAGGTTCGCCGCCGCCTGCATGTTGTTGTTGACCTGCACCCAGTAGGCGTTGAGCTTGCCGTCCTTGAGCATCCGGTTCTGCAGCACCGCGTGGTAACCGGGCTTGTCGGGAATCGTGCCCGCGGGAAGCTTCCAGATGCGCTCGGTCTCCGCGCGGTGCTTCGGATTGGTGACGACCATGTCGGCCGGCAACCGGTGCGAGAACGTGCCGACTTCGCGCGCGGTTCCGCAGGCCGAGGGTTGGCCGGTGAGCGAGAACGGACTGTTGCCGGGCGTGGAGATCTTGCCGGTCAGGAGGTGCAGGTTGTAGACGAGGTTGTTGCACCACACGCCGCGCGTGTGCTGGTTGAAGCCCATCGTCCAGAACGACATCACCCGGATCTTCGGGTCGGCGTAGAGCTCGGCGAGCTTGTCGAGCTGCGCCTTCGGCACCCCCGAGAGCCGGCCCACGTACTCGGCGGCGTACTTCGCGACGTACTTCGCGTACTCGTCGAAGGT
>DAOMBL010000437.1:0-3365 GCA_035427325.1 Casimicrobiaceae bacterium | reverse complement strand
GGTGTGGTGGACCGGGATGTGGTCCGCGCCGCCGCAGTGGATGGCGAAATAGTCGCCCAGGTACTTCGGCGCCATCGCCGAGCACTCGATGTGCCAGCCGGGGAAACCGCGGCCCCAGGGCGAATCCCACTCCATCTGGCGCACTTCGCCCGCGGGCGAGAACTTCCACAGCGCGAAGTCGGTCGCGTGCCGCTTCTCGCCCAGGTCGACGCGATGCCCGGCCTCGAGTCCCGCGACGTCGAGGCGGGCGAGGTAGCCGTAGTCGTCGAGCTTCGCCGTGTCGAAGTAGACGCCGTCGGAGGTCAGGTACGCGAATCCGTTCCTCTCGATCTCGGCGACGAAGGCGATCTGCTCGGCGACGTGGTCGGTCGCGCGACACAGCACGGTCGGGGGCAGCAGGTTCAATCGCTTCGTGTCGGCGAGGAACGCCTCGGTGTAGTACGCGGCGACTTCCCACGCGGTCTTGCCGGTGCGCCGCGCGCCCTTCTCCATCTTGTCCTCGCCCTCGTCGGCGTCGGAGACGAGGTGGCCGACGTCGGTCACGTTCATCACGTGGTTCACGTCGTGTCCGTTCCAGCGCAGCACGCGCTTCAGCACGTCCTCGAACAGGAACGTGCGGTAGTTGCCGATGTGCTGGTAGTCGTAGACGGTCGGGCCGCAGGTGTAGAGGCCGACCGGGCGCGACGCGTCGAGCGGCTCGAACGGCCGGACGCGGCGTTCCCAGGTGTCGTAGAGGGCGAGCGGTCGTGGCATCAATGAAAAAGCCGCCGGGTCGAATCGGCCGGCGGCTTTGCTCGGGTGGAAGGGGCGCGTGCTACCGCACCGGCAGCCGGTCGGGACGAACGCGGGAACAGCGGCAACGGACCATCCCGCGATGGTAGCGTCATCCGGCCCGCGCGGGCAAGCCGCGGCGGTTACAGCGTCTTCGCCATCACGTAGTCGTCCATCACGAACCCGCCCCCGATGTCGGCGACCACCGCGTCGCGGATCGCGAAGCCGCAGGCCCGGTAGGCGGCGATCGCCTTCGCGTTGTGCTTGTTCACGTTGAGGATCAGCGTGCGCGACCGGTCGCTTCGCGCCGCGGCCTCGACGTGCTCGATCAGCCTGCGACCGGCGCCGGTACCGCGCGCGGACGCGAGCACGTAGAGCTTGTCGAGCTTCGTGGTCGATGGTTCATTGGCGCGGTACCACGCGGCGAATCCCGCGCGTGCGCCGCCCACGCTCAGGATCGCGAGGCCCGAACCCGCGTCGCGCACGAACCCGCGGAGCGCGTCGATCGAGTACCCGCGCGCGAGCATGTAATCGATCTGCGCGCGCGAGATGATCGACGGGTAGTGCTCGCGCCAGATCACCCCGGCGAGTCCGGCCACGGCGGGGAGATCGGCCTCGGTCGCGGCGACGATGTCCTGGCGGGCGGGCGGAAGCGGTGCGGTAACCATCGGAGGGGACCGCGAGGCTAGCACACCGCCTGTACAATCGCGCGTCCGGGCGCCGGTCCAGCGCGCCCTCCCGCCCGTCCCGCCTTGCTCGCGTCCCTCCCCCGCTACGCCTGGGTGCTCATCATCGCCGTGGCGTCCGTAGCGTGGTTCTCGGGGCTCGACCTGCGAAGGCTCCACCACCCCGACGAGGGCCGCTACGCCGAGATCGCGCGAGAGATGAGCGTCTCCGGCGACTGGCTCACGCCGCGGCTGAACGGCATCCGCTACTTCGAGAAGCCGCCGCTGCAGTACTGGGTGACGGCGGCCTCGTTCCGCGCCTTCGAGACCGACGAGTGGACCGCGAGGCTCGCCCCCGCGGTCGCCGGCTTCGCGACGATCTTCGTCGTCGGGTTCGCCGCCGCAGCGCTCGCGGGACCCGCCGCGGGCGTCTACGCCGCCCTCGCGCTCGCCGGCTGCGTCTGGCACATCGCGCTCGCGCACATCGTGACGCTGGACGCACTGCTCTCGTTCCTGCTCGCCTGCGCGCTCGCGACGTTCCTGCTCGCCCAGCGCGACGGCCTGTCGCGCCGGGCGCTCCACGCCTGGATGCTCGCGGCGTGGGCGCTGATCGCGCTGGCCGCGCTCACCAAGGGGCTGGTCGCGCTCGCGATACCCGCGATGGCGCTCGTCGCCTACTCGCTCCTCACGCGCGACTGGGGGCCCTGGCGCCGGCTGAAGCCCGCGACCGGGCTCGCGGTGTTCCTCGCGATCGCCGCCCCCTGGTTCGTGATGGTGGCTATGGCCAACCCGGGCTTCGCCGACTTCTTCTTCGTGAACGAGCACATCCGCCGTTTCGCGACGGAGGAGGCGAAACGCCCCGGTCCGTGGTGGTACTTCGTCCCGTTGTTCGCCGTGGGGCTCCTCCCCTGGCTGTCGATCGCGCCGTGGACCTGGCGCGACGCCTGGCGTGCTCGCGCCGCGCCGAACGGCTTCCGATGGCAGGCGTTCTGCCTCGCCTGGGCCGGCGTCGTGTTCGCGTTCTTCTCCGTCTCGCAATCGAAGCTGCCGTCGTACATCCTGCCGATGTTCCCGGCCCTGATGCTCGCGCTCGGACCGGCGCTCGAAGCGATGCCATCGCTCCGGATCGCCCGGCTCATGCGCCCGCTCGCGGTGACCACGACGGTGCTCGGCGTCCTGGTGATCGCCGGATTCGAGTCGGTGGCCCCGCGGTTCGCCGACGGGCGGACGCCTGTCGAAACCCTGGTCGCGTACGCGCCGTGGGCGAAGACCGGCGCCGCCCTTCTCGCCGCCGCGGCCGTCGCGGGGTGGTGGTGGCTGCGGCGCGGCGACGAGCGCTCGCGGACCCTGGGCATCGCCACCGTCGCGCTCGGCTCGCTCGTGGCGTTCCAGGTCCTCATCGTCGGGCTGGACACGTTCCGCGAGACGCGCTCCGGCTACGATATCCTGCGCGAGGCGCAGAATGCGCCGGGGGCGCCTTTCGACCGCCGGGCGCCGTTCTACCAGGTGGGGAGCTACGACCAGACGTTGCCGTTCTATCTCGGCCGCACGACGACGCTCGTGGCCTACCGCGACGAGTTCGCGACGGGCCTCGACATGGAACCGGACCTCGCGATACCGACGATGGCGCAATGGATCGACCTCTGGAAGGCGCGGTCGGACGGCTACGCCCTCATTCCGCTCGCCGACTACCGGCAGCTCGAGGCGCAGCGGCTGCCGATGCGCGTGCTCGCCCGGGGCCCGCGCCGCGTGCTGGTGTCCCGGAACTGACGCGATGAGCCTCGCCGCGTTCGCGTTCCTCCTCGCCGGCGTGCTGCTCAACGCGGCGGCCCAGCTGTTCCTGAAGGCAGGCACCAACGCCACCGGCGTCATCACGCTCACCGCGGACACCTTGCTCTCCACGTTCGCGCGCCTCGCCACCACGGCGCC
>DAOMBL010000436.1:0-3378 GCA_035427325.1 Casimicrobiaceae bacterium | reverse complement strand
GGGCTACGTGCGGTTTCTTCGGCGCCGCCGACGGGCGGTGGGGCTCGTCACCGGTCGCGGGTGGCGGCACGATTGCGACCGTGGAAGGCGGTGCGCCCGGCCAGAATTTCGGGAACTTCAATCTTTCGCTCCAGCTGGGCATCAACAACACCGGCATGAACCTCCAAGAGCAGGCGTGTGCGCCGTTCTGTGGAGTTGGAGGGGACGGTCAGATTCATCTTGTCGGCTCGGGCAACATCCTTGGCGGCAGGAATCTGAATCATAATGAATGGACGGCGCGCAGTGACGCGGATGTCGGACTCCGGATCCTTCCCGAACCGGGCTCGCTCGCACTGGTGGGCGCTGGCTTGGCCGCGGCCGGTCTGCTGCGTCGGCGCAAGACGGCCGGCAAGTAGTACCGCCAGTCCCGCATGATGAAGGCCCCCGCTTCGGCGGGGGCCTTTTGTTTTGTGCCCGCTCATGGGCGGGCACCCGAGGTTGGCGAGCCCGTCAGGTACCGTTGGCCTCCGCGCGGCACGCAGCCGCCATCGCACGCAACGACGTCGCGACCTCGGCGACGACAGCTCCCCATTGCCCGTCTTCGCGCTGCCGAAGGAGCCGAGCCGAGCGGTACCACGACGATGCCTCCCCGGACATCGTCCATCGCCAATCCGGAACGCGCGACAACAGGACCCAGACCGGCCTTCCCAGAGCGCCCGCCAGGTGAGCGGTCGTGTTGTCCACCGTGATCACCAGATCGAGCGCTGCGACCTCGGCGGCGACGAAGTCGAGGTCGATCAGCGGATTCGCATCGGTCCAGCCGTGAAGCGGAACATGTTCTCGCTGGCGGAACCGATCAACCTCGGCCCCCACATCGCCGTGCTGCAGATTGACGAAATGCACACCCGCGACCTTCAGGACGTCGACCAGCTCGGCCAGCGCGATCGAGCGCCGGGCGCGATTCGCCGGTTCCACCCCTCCACGCCAGGACAACCCGACTTTGAGCCCCGGCCCCAGCGCGGCGAAACGTCGCCGCCACTCCGCGACGGCCACGGGATCAGGCTCCAGGTACGGGACACGCCCCGCGAAGCGCCCGGCCCCGCTGCGAAAGTACGCGGGAAGGAAAGAAGCCAGCACGTGGGTTTCGTCCGGGCCGACGATGCCGATCGTCCTGCGCGCGCCCTCCTTGACCATGCCCGACGTATGCACCGTGGGGAACGAACGCCGGAACAGGGGCACCAGCCGAGGATCGCAGTGCAGCGTGACCTCCGCGGCCAGGCTTGCGAGGTCGGGAACACAGGATGCGAACATGATTTCATCGCCCACGCCTTCCGTGCCGTAGACGTCGACGCGTTTGCTCTCGAACAATGCCCTGGCGTTCTCGGAGCCGGGGAGCGCCAGATTCGCGACACTCAGGAGCCAGGCAGGCCAGCCTTCGTCGAATTGCTCCATCAGGAGCAGGACGCGTGCAATTCCGTGCCGGGCCGACGCGTGACCCGGATCGATCCTGAGCGACATGCGGAAGTGCTCCAATGCCTGCTGGAGTTCGCCCAGGTCGTGCAGGGACGCGCCGAGCACGGCGTGCCCCTCGGCATCGCCCGGGACGCGCGCCACGTACTGCCGCGCATTCGCGACCGCTTCCTGGGTTCGCCCCAGCCCGCGCTCGGCCACCGCCAGGCCGAGATAGGCCGGGGCCAGCCGCGGGTCGAGCCTGAG
The DNA here is from genome assembly GCA_035427325.1 of Casimicrobiaceae bacterium. Taxonomy (GTDB): domain Bacteria; phylum Pseudomonadota; class Gammaproteobacteria; order Burkholderiales; family Casimicrobiaceae; genus VBCG01. The sequence continues at coordinate 1,683 of DAOMBL010000436.1, read as the reverse complement.
CGCATCGCGATACGCGTTCGCCGCCGCGTTGAAATCGCCCCGCTCGCGATGGACGTTGCCGAGGCTGTGGCGAAAGTAAGGCGACCGGCGGTTGAGCGCGATGGCCCGCTTGAGCAGGGACTCGGCCTCGCCGTAGTCCCTCTCGCGAGCCGCGATCGCGCCGAGCATGTGGTATGCGTCCGCGTTGGACGGATCGAGCCCAAGCACGAGCCTCGCGCTGTCGCGAGCCCTTCGCAGGTCCGCCGCGTGAAATTGCGTGGTGGCTTGCGCCAACAACCTGGCGACGCCGTATGCGTTGCCCGCATCACCTTGTTGCTGCGGTCGCGCGTACGTCGACGGCGGCGCGGGAGGCTTCCGAGCCAAGGTCAGGAGCGCCAGAGCAAACTGGGCACGCGGCTGAGTGCGCGCGACGGCAGCAACGAACGGCTACGGCTCCGCGGAGTCCCTTGCCCGGTCATGTCTGAGGCATCCATCGACCGACGGAATCGCCCCGATTACGAGCGCAACACACTCTCGGGCGGCAACCGGCCGGTCCTTACCATCGGCGCGATCGCGTGTCCCATCCTGAACACCATGATCGGCGTCTCCGTGGTGATCTCGAGCCAGCCGTTGCGCAGGCGCTCGCCGGTCCGGACAGGTACCTCGCGGTAATCGGCCAGGGAGAGGAGCGCGGCACCCGCGAACGGCTGGAACGCCAGGCCGAGGCTCGTCGCCACGAGCCAGATACGCTCCAGCGCCATGCCAACCGCGAGCGCCCCCCGTTCGATCGGCAGGCACGTCGTCAATACGCCACAGTGGGGCGCGAGACGGCACGGCAGCGACGCGGCACGAAACGCCAGCACGTGGTGCAGACCGATCTGCCTGAGCACATTCATGAGGGGCCAATGCCGGAGCAGGCCGAACGCCGATCGCATCCCTGCCTCCACGCCGAGCGCCCCCGGCGGCAGGCCGGTTTCCGCCGTTGCCTTCCAGCCGACATCGAAGCGGACCGCCGAGAACAGATCCTCGTGCAAGGCCCGCGTGTTGAATCTTTCCGCCTCCGCAATCCGCACGAGGCGCAGCAACTGGGCGCGCTTGGCTGCAGAATCGAGCAGATGGAGGGTGACGCCATCGATGGAGCCCACCTGCGCCTGGATCCGCCGCAGGTCCTCATCGGCGAGACCAGGCCCCGTGTAACGGACACGCCGATTGGTGTGCCGCGCGGCAATGGCGGAGTCCAGCGCGGACTCCAACGGGTCCGCGGACGACAGCCGCAACTCCGCAATCAACGCAGGGCGACCGGGATCCGGGAACCACGTCACGCTGGCCTGATGGCCAAGTCGTGCAGCGCGAATCACGACGTTTTCGACAACCGCCCCGAACGAAACGTGGTTCAGGACCCTCTTGTGATACGGATCGGCGACATGTCTTGCGTCGCCGAACAGAAGCAGGCGATCCGCCGTCGCACGGAGTTCGAAGCAGTGGCGGTTGTCCGCGGACGGCGCCGCCACTGCGGCATGAGCGATGGCCGGAAGGTCGGCAGCGAATGAGCAAGCCACGTCGCTTCCGAATCACGTTCTCGCCGGCGATGGGGCAGAAGTCGACGAAGTCATGCGAACGGAGGGTGCGAAGATGCGGCGAAAGCACAGGCGCGACAAGGACGCTTCGCAGTCGCGCGATTGGCGGCGCCTGCCGTCTGCTCCC
>DAOMBL010000435.1:0-3396 GCA_035427325.1 Casimicrobiaceae bacterium | reverse complement strand
CGCGAATGCGACGAGCACGCGCGACAGGGTGCGAAGCGGCGTCGCCGGGCCCGGGCCGGTCATCCGGCCTCGTGCACGACCTCGCCGCGGACGAGCGTCCAGCGCACCCGCCCCGGCAGCTCGTGTCCGAGGAAAGGCGTGTTCTTGCCCTGGCTCGCGAGCGCCCGGCGCTCGACGCGCCAGTACGCCGACGGATCGAAGATGCAGAGATCGGCGATCGCACCCGGTGCGATGCGTCCCGCGGCGACACCGAGGATCGCGGCCGGCGCGCGGGTGACGCGAGCGAGCGCGTCCGGGAGCGCGATGCGCTCTTCGGAGGCCCACTTGAGGGTGAGCGACAGCAGGAGTTCGAGCCCGGTCGCGCCGGGTTCCGCTTCGCCGAAGGGCACCTGCTTCGCGTCGTCGTCGACCGGCGCGTGGTCCGAGGACACGACGTCGATCGTCCCGTCGGCGAGACCGGCTCGGAGCGCGGCGCGATCTCGCGTACCGCGGAGCGGCGGATCGAAGCGCGCCTGCGCGTCGAACCAGCCGAGGTCGACGTCGCACAGGTGCAGGTGATGCGCCGCGACTTCGGCGGTCACCGCGAGGCCGGCGCGCTTCGCGTCGCGCACCATCGCCACGCCCTCGGCCGTCGACAGACGCTGCAGGTGCACGCTGACGCCCGTCTCGCGCGCGAGCGCGAGGATCGTGGCGAGCGCGACCGTCTCCGCGCAGGCCGGCACCGCCGGGAGGCCGAGCCGCGTCGCGATCTCCCCGTCGTGCGCGACGCCGCCGCGCGCGAGGCTCGCGTCCTGAGGGCGCAGCCAGACGCGATGGCGGAACGTCGAGGCGTACTGCATCGCGCGCAGGATCACCAGCGCCTCGGGCAGCGGCGCGTCGCCCTGCGAATACGCGACGCAGCCGGCATCGGCGAGTTCGCCCATCTCGGCGAGCGCGGCCCCTTCGAGCCCCGAGGTCAGCGCGCCCACCGGGTGCACGTGCGCGCGGTTCGCGTGCCGCGCGCGCCGCGTCAGCATCTCGACCAGCCCGGGCTCGTCGAGCGGCGGATCGGTGTCGGGCGGGCAGGCGAGCCGCGTGACGCCCCCGGCGACCGCTGCGCGAAGCTCCGAGTCGAGCGTCGCCTTGTGCTCCTGCCCGGGCTCGCGCAGCCGGGCGTTGAGATCGATCAGGCCCGGCGCGACGACGAGGCCGGACGCCTCGATCGTGCGGTCGGCCCGGAAGCCCGCCGGCGCGTCGCCGACCGCTGCGACGAGCCCGTCGGCGAGGTAGATCGGCTCGATCCGGTCGGTGCGCGCCACCGGGTCGATCACGCGGCCGTGGAGGATCGCGATCCGCATCGCCGTCAGCCTCCCGCGACCATGCTCATCACGGCCATCCGCACCGCGATGCCGAAGGTCACCTGCGGCAGGATCACGCTGCGCTCGCCGTCGGCGACCGGCGAGTCGATCTCGATCCCGCGGTTCATCGGCCCCGGATGCATCACGATCGCGTCGCCCTTCGCGAGCGCGAGCTTGTCGGCGGTCAGTCCGTAGTGCTTGAAGTACTCGCCCGACGAGGGCAGCAGCGCGCCCTTCATCCGTTCGTTCTGCAGCCGCAGCATCACGACGACGTCGCAGCCGTCGAGCCCGGCGCGCATGTCGTGGCACACGCGCACGCCCATCCCTTCGACGCGGGTCGGCAGGAGCGTCCGGGGGCCGATCACGCGCACCTCCGGCGTGCCGAGCGTCGTCAGGCCGTGGATGAGGCTTCGCGCGACACGCGAGTGCAGCACGTCGCCGACGATCGCGACGGTCAGCGCGCGGAAGTCGCGCTTGTAGTGGCGGATCGTGTAGAGGTCGAGGAGACCCTGCGTCGGGTGCGCGTGCCGGCCGTCGCCGGCGTTGACGACGTGCACGTGGTGCCGGCCGGTCGCCTGCAGGTGGTTCGCGATGAGGTGCGGCGCGCCGGACTGCGAATGACGCACGACGAACATGTCGGCGTTCATCGCGACCAGGTTGTCGATCGTGTCGAGCAACGTCTCGCCCTTCGACGTCGACGACGCGCCGATGTTGAGGTTGATCACGTCGGCCGACAGCCGCTTCGCCGCGATCTCGAACGTGGTGCGGGTGCGCGTCGAGTTCTCGAAGAACAGGTTGAACACCGCCTTGCCGCGCATCAGCGGGACCTTTTTCACCTCGCGCTCGCCGATCGACGTGAACGGTTCGGCGGCGTCGAGGATCGCGAGGATCGTCGACGCGGGCAGCCCCTCGAGCGTCAGCAGGTGGACGAGCCTGCCGTCCGGCCCGAGCTGGGGATTGCGGCCTGCCGTCACGCCCGCGGCCTCATCGCGCGGCCGCCGGCTCGACCGCGAGCGACAGGCGACCGTCTGCGCCCTTCGACAGCTCGATCGACAGCGAGCGCGCGCAGGCGACGCGCGCGCCGACGTAGGCGGGCTCGATCGGCAGTTCGCGGCCGCCGCGGTCGACGAGGACCGCGAGTTCGATCGACGCCGGGCGTCCGAAGTCGAACAGCTCGTTGATCGCCGCGCGGGTCGAGCGCCCGGTGTAGAGCACGTCGTCGATCAGCACGATCGTGGCCCCGGTGACGTCGAACGGCAGCTCGCTCCGGCGCGCGCCGCCCTTGAGGCCCTTCGACGCGAAGTCGTCGCGGTAGTACGAGACGTCGATGAATCCGACCGGATGCGTGCCGGGAACGAGCTTCGCGAGCCGCTCGGCGAGCCAGGCGCCTCCCGAGTAGATGCCGACGAACGCCGCGTCGTGCGCAACGCCGGTGCGCATGCCTGCGGCGAGCGTCTCGAGCGCGGCCTCCGCGTCGGGCAGGTGGACGCCGGGCGGGTCAGCGGACATCGAGCCACCCCTGCAGGATCGCCTGCGCGGCGACACGATCGCGCACCTCGCGCGCGCGAGCGCCGGTGACGCCCGCTTCGGCGAGGAGCGCGCCGGCGGCGAGCGTCGTGTGCCGCTCGTCCGCGTACTCGACCGGAAGCCCGGTGCGGCCGGCGAGCTGCCGGCCGAAGCGGCGCGCGCGCTCGGTCAGCTCGTGCGGCGTGCCGTCGGCGTGCACGGGGAGACCCACGAGCAGGCGCGACGGACGCCACTCGGCGACGAGCGCGGCGATCGCCTCGAAACGGTCGGCGTCGCGCTCGCGCTCGATCGTCGCGAGCGGATGCGCGAGGCGCGTCGCGAGGTCGCCCACCGCCACGCCGATGCGGCGGGTGCCGAAATCGAATGCGAGCACGGTGCTGTCGACGAGCGAGGCGGCGCCCGAGGCGGGCCTACGCATGCCCGGCGCCGTCCGAGAGGCGCGAGAAGTCGATGCCGAGCTTCGACATTGCGGCAGGCCGCCGGCGATCGGCCGGCACGCCGAACAGGACGTCCGCGTCGGCGTCGACCGTGA
>DAOMBL010000434.1:0-3402 GCA_035427325.1 Casimicrobiaceae bacterium | reverse complement strand
CGCGCCAATCGGAGAGTTCCGCCTTGCTGGGCTTGCGCTCGCCGAAGAACATGGCCATGGTCTCGCCGGTCCTGTCGAAGAACTCGACCGACGTGACCACGCCGTCGCTCGTCGGCTTCTTGACCACCCACGCCTCGTCGATCATGTCCTCGCGCATGTGAAGATTGAAGCTCGCGTCGAGCACGTTGAGCCAGGGACCCAGGACCTCGACGCGCTTCACCGGGCCCGTGTGGATCTGGATCACCCCGGGATTGCCGACGAAGCACATGATCGAGTTGGCGTCGCGGGACGCTTCCCGCAGGAGCTGCCGCGCGGCATCGTTCCCCACCCGGTAGGCGAGCCCTTCCGGAGCGAGACGCAAGGCCTGCGTGCGCGCCACCTTGAACTTGCGCAGGAGCGGGAAGAACTCATGCGTGTCCTTCATCCCGAGCCAGCCGGTCCTGAAGCCTGTCGCGTCGATCTCGGCGTCGGGCGTGATGGTCGCGACCGGACGATCGGTCGCGAACGTACCCCCCGGCGACTGGTCGGCATCGGCGTGCCGCTCGACGAATTCGTACCACGAGACGAGATCGTCCTCGGTTCCCCGCAGGAAGACCTTGTGGACGGCATCGCCGTAGCGATCGTAGATCTGGAGGCTGCGCGCCGTCCCCTTGGGCGACTCCTCGGTCACGGCGAAGCCGTGCGCCCAGTGCATGTAGAAGATGCGCAGGTCGATGTCCGGGCCCAGCGCGAGACCCACCAGGCCCTCATGGGACATCTTCTCGTAGCGCCCGACCTTCTCGTGCACCGTGGACTCGTTGCGCGTGAGGGCCATGACGTTCCCCAGGAACGGCACTTCCTCGAACAGCTCCGCCCAGGTTCCCGTCAGGCGCGTCGCGCGAAGTCCGTCGCGACGCCCGACGCTCGCCGCGATCACGGCGCCCTCGGGCACGCCCAGCGCCCGCGCGGCGTCGCGCTGCCGAAGCTTGCGCTCGTCGCGGGTCCGGACGAACGCCTCGTACAGCTCGGAGGGACTGCCGACGCGTTCGGTCGCGTCATCCATTCTTGTGCTCATGATCTCCAATCTCCAGGTGCCGGCGAAGGCGAGGGGCCCTCTCCCTAGGGGAGCGCGAGCTGGAGGCTCACGCTCGCGTTGATGCCTGGCTGCGTATACCGGTCGAGGTATCCGGCGGATCCGGGAACCACACCCGTGTTGACGTCGCTCCAGAGCCAGTACTTCTTGTCGAAGATGTTGAACACGCCCACGGCGAGCTTCGCGTATTTCGCGAACGTCCAGTACGCGGTGAGGTCGACGGTGGCGTAGCCGGGGGTCGGGAACGGCGAGACGTTGCCGACGGAGGCGATCTGCGAGGTCGACTTCTTCTGGACCGCGGTCACGTTGAGGGCTCCGCCGTACTGCCCTCCGTCGCGCGTGCCCGACGCGTAACGCAGGCCGGCCACGCCGGTGAGCGGGCTGATCGAGTTGAGCGGCTGGTCCAGCGTCGTGTCCTCGCCGTGGGCGTAGGCGATGCTGCCGGCGACCGACCAATGGGGCGTGATGAACACCTCGCCCTTCGCTTCGGCGCCGTAGATCGTGACCCGCGCGCGATTGCGGGACTGGAACGTGAAGAAGAAGTCCGGCACGCACATCGGATCGGCGGGACAGTCGAGCGCCACGCGCGAGTCGATGAAGTCCTTGTACCGGTTGTAGAACGCGGCCACCGCCAGGCGACCCCACCCGCCGTCGCCCTTTACGCCGAGTTCGACGCCCTGGCTCGTCTCCGACTTGAGTTCGGTGTTGGGGACCAGGGCGTACGACTGGACGGGGTTGCGGAAGGCCGCGTTGACATCGTCGAACGGCGGCGCCCGGAATCCGAACGCGTAGTTGCCGTAGACGTTCCAGGTCTTGTCGATGCTGTACATCGCCGCGAGCTTGGGGGACCACGCGCCGTCGTGGAAGTCGGACGGCGTCACGCCCGCAGGTGCGTTGTTGGTGTAGATGCTGTCCGGGTTGATCGTGAGGTCGTAGTAGTCGTAGCGCAACGCGGGCGTCACGATCAGGCGGTCGTTCATGAACGAGATCTGGTCCTGGACGTAGGCGCCGTACTGGATCGTCGTCGTGTTCGGGAAATCGCGCACCGGGAACGTCTCGCCGGACAGCGTGTTGCTCACCGTCCCGGTCGTGAGGTTGTAGATGGCGGCGTTGCGCAGCGCCGACGTCTTGGTCTGGTAGATCTCGCCGCCCCACAGGATGCGGTGCGGGACGCCCCAGGTGACGAGGCTCTCGACCTGCGCCCGGCCGCCCGTGAGCGTTTGCTGGAAGTCGAACTCGCGCGGGATGTAGCAGGTGTTGACGCCGCCGGACACGCCGGAGCAACCGGCGGTCGTCGCCGTCCGCGTCTCCTGCGAGTCCGAGTCCGTCGTGGACTTCTGCTGGTAGAGCGAGGCCGAGAATCCGTGGAACCAGGATCCGCCCGGATTGACGTAGTCGTAATCGACGGACCCGCGCGTCCGCCGGATGGAATCCTGACCCTGGAGCGCGCTGGTCCTCGGCGTCGACGCGTTCAGGCTCAGGATGTCGACGTCGGTGTCGTCCTTGTACCGCTCGAACGTGAACCTGAGCGTGTTGCTCCGGTCCGGAGTGAAGACCAGTTTCGCGAGCCAGTTCCCCTCCGTCGTGTCCATCGGGTTCGGCGCGGTGCGCGCAGGGCCGACCGCCTCGTTGTCGCCGAAGTTCTCCGTCTGCTGGCCGGTGTAGTACGTGTACATCACCATGCCCTGCACTTCCCGGCTGCCTGCGGCCGCGGTGGCCGTGGTCTGCCATCCTTCGTTCGCGCTCGTGTAGAGCGTCTTGATGGCGCCGAAGCCGGGCGCCTTGTCGAGGTCCAGGTAGTCGAGCGGATCCTTGGTGATGTACGACACCACGCCGCCGAGCGCGTCCGATCCGTAGAGCGTCGACGCCGGGCCGCGCAGCACTTCGACCACCTTCAGGGAGTCGAGATTCACCATGTTCCGGGTGGAGGTGTTGAACGGGCCGACGCCGAAGGTGAACAGGCTCGGCGCGCGAATGCCGTCCACCTGGATCAGTACGCGGTTCCCCTCGAGGCCGCGGATGTTGATGCTCTGGGCGCCGAAACGATTGGGGTCGTTGTTCACGGCGACACCGGGTTCGTACCGGAAGAGATTCTGGATGCTCTGGACGAGACCGCGGTCCATCTGCTGCGAGTCGATCACCGTGATCGTCGCCGGGATCTCCTTGACGTTCTCCTCGATTCGCGTGGCCGTCACCGCGACCTCGTTCAGGACCGGTGCGGGCCCCGGCGGCGACGCCTGTGCGGACGCGATCGCAGGGATGAGAAGGCTGCCTGTGGCAGCGAGGATGCTGCGGACGAAGTGGGCCACGATGCCGGGTCTCCCGAACGT
>DAOMBL010000433.1:0-3402 GCA_035427325.1 Casimicrobiaceae bacterium | reverse complement strand
CTACGGTGGCCTCGCGCGCGAGCCCATGGACGGCGCGTCGATCGACCAGGCGCCGCTCGCCGCGGTCCCGGACGCGCCTGACGCTTCGCGCCTCGCGACGACGCCCTGGGACGGCGACGAGACGCTGCACACGGCGCTCTTCCGCTCGGTGTGCCCGGTCACCGGCCAGCCCGACTACGCGAGCGTGAGCCTGCGCTATCGCGGCCCGCGCATCGACCGCGGGTCGCTGCTCGCCTACCTCACCGGCTACCGCCGTCATCCCGGCTTCCACGAGGCTTGCGTCGAACGCATCTTCGTCGACGTCGCCGCCGCGTGCCGGCCGCACAAGCTGGCGGTCGAGGCGCGTTTCACGCGCCGCGGCGGGATCGACATCAATCCGTTCCGCACGAGCGAAGCGACCTGGCGCGCGCGCTCCGCGCCGGACGTCCGGCAATAGGGCCGGCGCACCGCCCGCCGATCCGGCGCCTGGCGCCGCGAACTCGACGGCGCGTCGCCCGGCGGGATCGCGCTTCGGTTCGACCGGGTAGAATCCCCGGTTCCATGTCGCTCACGATCGCCCTGTCGAAAGGCCGCATCCTCGACGAGACGCTCCCGCTCCTCGCGGCCGCCGGGATCGCGCCCGCCGAGGATCCCGAGGTGTCGCGCAAGCTCGTGCTTCCGACGAACCGCGGCGGCGTGCACCTCATGGTCGTTCGCGCCACCGACGTGCCCACCTACGTGCAGTGGGGCGCCGCGGACGTCGGAGTCGCGGGCAAGGACGTGCTGCTCGAACACGGAGGCGACGGGCTCTACCAGCCGGTGGACCTCGGCATCGGACGCTGCCGCATGTCGGTGGCCACGAAGCGCGGCTACGACTGGGAGGGCAACGTGCAGCGGGGCGCCCGGATCCGCGTCGCGACCAAGTACGTGTCGATCGCGCGCGAGCACTTCGCGTCGAAAGGCATGCACGTCGACCTGATCAAGCTCTACGGCTCGATGGAACTCGCGCCGATCTCGGGTCTCGCCGACGCGATCGTCGACCTCGTGTCCAGCGGCAACACGCTCAGGGCGAACGACCTCGTCGAGGTCGAGACGATCATGCCGATCACCGCGCGGCTGATCGTGAATCCGGCCGCGCTCAAGCTGAAGCGCGGGGTCGTCAAACCGCTCGTCGATGCGCTCGGCGCCGCGGCGAACGCGCGCGCGGAGGCCGCGGCGTGAGCGTGGCGTTTCGTCGGCTGTCGACCGCCTCGCCGGGCTTCGACGAAGAACTCGGGCGGCTGATCGCATTCGAGGCCGGGCAGGATCCCGACATCGACGACGCGGTCGCGCGCATCGTCGCCGAGGTGCGCGGGCGCGGGGACGAGGCGCTCCTCGAACTCACCCGGAAGCACGACCGGCTGGACCTGCCGTCGCCCGCGGCGCTCGAGATCTCGGAAGGCGAGATGCGCCGCGCGTACGAACTCCTGCCCGACCGGGAACGCGACGCGCTCTCGGCCGCGGCCGCGCGCATCCGGTCGTTCCACGAGGTGCAGAAGGCGCACGCGGGCGCGTTCGAGGTCGCCGAGCCCGACGGCACCGTGCTCGGACAGCGCATCACGCCGCTCGACCGGGTCGGCATCTACGTACCGGGCGGCAAGGCGGCGTACCCGTCCTCCGTGCTGATGAACGCGATTCCGGCGAAGGTCGCCGGCGTGCGCGACATCGTCATGGTGGTCCCGACGCCGGGCGGCGTGCGCAATGCTCTGGTGCTTGCCGCGGCGCACCTCGCGGGCGTCACGAGGGCGTACACGATCGGCGGCGCCCAGGCGATCGCGGCGCTCGCGTACGGCACCGAGACGGTGCCCGCCGTCGACAAGATCTGCGGGCCGGGCAATGCCTACGTCGCCGCGGCGAAGCGCCGCGTGTTCGGCGCCGTCGGCATCGACATGGTGGCCGGCGTCTCGGAGATCCTGGTGATCGCCGACGCCTCGGCGAACCCGGAGTGGGTCGCCATCGACCTCTTCTCGCAGGCCGAGCACGACGAGATGGCGCAGGCCATCCTGCTCACGCCCGACGGCGCGCTGCTGGACGCGGTGGACGCCGCGATGCACCGGGCGCTGGCGTCGATGCCCCGGGCCGCCATCATCGAGGCCTCGTTCGAGAGGCGAGGCGCGCTGGTGCAGGTCCGCGACCTCGAGGAGGCGTGCGACGTCGCCAACCGCATCGCGGCCGAACACCTCGAACTCGCCGTCGCCGATCCCGACGCGCTCCTGCCGCGCATCCGGCACGCGGGTGCGATCTTCCTCGGCCACCACGCCTGCGAGGCGCTCGGCGACTACTGCGCGGGCCCCAACCACGTGCTGCCGACCGGGCGCACCGCGCGCTTCTCGTCACCGCTCGGCGTCTACGATTTCCAGAAGCGGTCGAGTGTGCTGCGCATTTCCGCGGCGGCCGCCCGCTCGCTCGGACCGATCGCCGCGACACTCGCGCACGGCGAGGGGCTGACCGCGCACGCGCGCTCCGCGGAGGCCCGGTTTCACCCCTCCGCCGGTGACGCAACGAGGGTGGGGACGTGAACGGCCCGGCGCACGTTCCGGCGGCGGCGGCCACCGCGGTCGAGGACCGCGTGGCGAAGACGATCCGCGAGGAGATCCTCGCGACGACGAGTTACGCGACCGCGAAGCCCGCGGGAATGATCGAACTCCACGCGAACGAGAATCCCTGGCCGCTGCCCGCGTCGCTGCGCGGCGAACTCGCGGCGGCGCTCGCCGAGGCCGCCGTGAACCGCTATCCCGAGGGCGCGGGCGAGGGCGTGAAACGCGCGCTCGCGGCGGCGCTGCCGATACCGGCCGGCGCCGCGATCGTGCTGGGCAACGGGTCGGATGAGCTGATCCAGGTGATCACGGCGGCCGTCGCGCGGCCAGGCGCCGCCGTCCTCGCGCCCGACCCGACCTTCGTCATGTACCGGATCTACGCGGCGCAGTCGGCGGTGCGCTTCGTGCCGGTGCCGCTGCGCGCGGACTTCACGCTCGACGAAGACGCGTTCGACGCCGCACTCCGCCGCGAGCGTCCCGCGCTCGTATGGCTCGCGAGTCCGAACAATCCGACCGGCCGGGCGCTGCCGCTCGCCTCGATCGAGCGCATCCTCGCGGCCGCGCCGGGCCTCGTGGTCGTCGACGAGGCGTATGCCGACTTCGCAGGGACGACGCTCCTGCCGCGCGTGCTCGAGTTTCCCAATCTCGTCGTGCTGCGGACGCTGTCCAAGATCGGGCTCGCGGGTGCGCGACTGGGCTATGCGGTGGGGCATCCGGCCTGGATCGCCGAACTCGACAAGGTGCGCAAGCGCGCCGCGCGCGATGTCGACCAGGCCCGCCGGCGCGGCGTGGAGCGCCTGGCCGGGGAGCCTCTGGCAGTGTTGGACAGCCTGGAGATGGGAAGCGA
>DAOMBL010000432.1:0-3404 GCA_035427325.1 Casimicrobiaceae bacterium | reverse complement strand
AGCCTCCCGGAAAGATCCTGCTTCCAGCAATGCGGCGCGATGCGATTCGCCGCTGCACCGCCGATCCCGCGACACGCCGAGTCGCGTGCCATCGGCCTCGAAACACTCGCGGGTCGCCGTCGGGCATACCCGCGCTTCCCTTCGCTTCCCACCTGCACGGAGCCTGCCGGACCCCGCCGGTTCGCAGCCCCGGGCATCAGCCCGGTGAACGCCAGCGGATTCTACACGGCGAACCTCGCGTACGCTCGCACCGCCAGGGGGCCTCCGACGCGCGTCGGCGTCCCACGCGCGTCCCGGTGCGTCCGCGCGAAGGCATCCGCCGGCGCCGCACGCCCGATCATGGCCCGTACCGCGAACCCGGTCGGCCTCCGCCGGTCCAACGCCCTCGACGAGGAGATCCCATGCGCACCCACGATCCCGATGCTCCGGTCATGCTGCGCCGCCGCACCCTGGAGATGCTCGCGGCCGGCGTGGCACTGCCGCTCGCCGCGTTCGCAAACGCATCCGCGTCGGCCCTCGACGGACGACTGTCGCCGACACCGCAGGACGCGGAGGGGCCGTTCTACCCGCGCAGCATTCCCTCCGACGCGGACTTCGACCTCATGCGCATCGCCGGGCGAAGCCGGCCTGCGCAGGGTGCGCCGCTCCACCTGGCGGGCCGCGTCGTCGGTGTCGACGGCACGCCGCTCTCCGGCGCCGTGCTCGAACTGTGGCAGTGCGACGTCCACGGGCTCTACCACCACGTCGGAGGCCCGGCCGGCGAGGACCCGGACTTCCAGGGGTACGGACGCGCGGTGGCGGAGGCCGACGGTCGCTACCGGTTCGTCGCAATGCGGCCGGTGCCCTACGCGAGCCGACCGCCGCACCTGCACTTCCGGATCACCCACCCGGGCCACCGCCGGCTCACCACGCAGCTCTACCTCGAAGGCGAGGCGGCCGAACGCGGGTTCGCCGGCATGTTCTCGCGCGAACGCGAGCGCCTGCTGATCGCCCCGAAGCCGGCGGCCGGGCGCGAGGCGGGCGCCCTCGCCGCCGAATACACCTTCGTCCTGGCGACGGGCTGAGGAACGCTGTCCCGTCCGCCCGCGGACGGCCGCCCGGCTCGGGCGCCGCATCGGCGCGTGCGCGGACTCAGTGGATGGTCGCGGTCGACAGGAACCGGAGCCGGTGTCCGCTGGCGAGGCGGTACACGCCGTCGCCCAGGTGCAGGGCGCCGTCGACGTCCGAGCGGGTGAGCGCGACCTCGACCTCGCCGTTCTTCGCCTCGAGCACGACGTCGTCGGCGTGCGTGTGCTCGTCCGGCACCCGCAGGTACTCGGTCTCGAACACGACGTCGTCGATCAGCACGAAGTCGGCGCCGCCCATGGCGTCGAAGAGCGTCATGCTGGACCGGCGTTCGGAAGCGGCTTCCATGGCTGCGACATGCGGCCGGCGGGACGTCGATTCAAGCCGGGGCGCGTCGTGGCCAGAACGCGCGGGACCGGCGCGGCGTTGACCCGTCAGGTCGCCAGCGGCCGGACGAAGTTCGGCAGCGCGAGGGAGGCGCGGTGCATCTCGCCGTTGTAGTAGCGCAGGTCGGTCACGCCGCGCTGCGCGATCCGCCGGTCGATCTCCAGCGCCGACAGCTTGCGCGGGTCGAGCGTCGCCGAGCAGCAGGCCATCATCCACATGCCGCCGTAGAGCGGGACGGACACGAGGTAGGGTGTCACGATCGCGAAGGCGGAGCGCAGGCTCGTGAGCGTCTGCCGGACGCGCTCCGGATGGGCGATCGGGCTCGCGACGTGCATCGTCATCGCGCCGAGCGGCCTGAGGCGGGACGCGCAGGCGCGATAGAACTCGGGCGTGTAGAGCGCGAGCGACGGCCCGCCCGGGTCGGTCAGGTCGAGCACGATCAGGTCGAAGGTCTCGTCCGTCTCGCGCACGAACGCGAACCCGTCGCCGATGCGAAGGTCGAGGCGCGGATCGTCGAGGGACCCGCGGTGCACCGAGTGCAGGTACTTGCGCGCGATGTCGACGACCGCGACGTCGATCTCCGCGAGCGTCACCTTGCGCATCGACGGGTACTTGAGCAGTTCCTCGGCCGAACCGCCATCGCCGCCGCCGACGATGAGCGCGCGCTCCGGCGCGGGGTGCGTGATGCCGGCGAGGTGGACGAGGTTCTCGTGGTAGAAGAACTCGTCCTTCTCGCTCGTCATGAAGTGGCCGTCGAGGCGGAACAGCTTGCCGAACGGCACGCTGTCGTGGACCTCGATCGCCTGGTAGGGCGACCGGAACCGCTCGAACGCGCGGCTCGACCGGACGAAGGTGCCCCACCCCTCGGCGAGGTCCTCCGTCATCACGCCCGGTGCGAGGTCGCCGCCGGGTTCAGCCATCCGAACCGCCGCGCACGATCGCCTGGAATCGCGTGCGCCCGGGCTCGAACGAACGCTCGAGTTCGCCGAAGAGGCGCCTCGCCTTGCCGGTGTTGTCGGTCGTGAAGTTGCAGACGTACACGTCGATCGTCACCGAGCCCTTCTCCGGCCAGGTGTGGATCGCGAGGTGCGACTCCGCGAGGATCACCGCGCCGGTGACGCCCTGCGGATCGAACTGGTGGAACCGTTCGCCGACGATCGTCAGCCCGGCGGCATCGACCGCCTCGAGGCAGCGGCGGCGCAGCGCGTCCGCCCGGGTCATTTCCGGCCGGTCCGCCGGACAGTCGTACCACTCGCCCAACAGATGGATTCCGTCCATCGCCGTCTCCTCGAACAGTGCGGTCCCGTGCCGTTGCGCCGGATTCCGGCGATCGGGCGACGGAACACCTTCAAAAAAGGAAACGCCCCGCCTCGGCCCGCGCCGCAGGAAGGGCACTCCATCGCATGTCGGACAGACGCCGTGCCGTGGGAACGACCGGTCGTACACGACCAAACGCGTCATTATTGCACGAAATCGGGGTTTCCCGCGATAATTGCAAGTCTTTCCCCCTGGGCGCGGCGTGCCTTGGCCGCTCCTGCCCTCCCGATCCCCCGATGTCGACCGCCGCCACGAAGCCTGCCTCCGATCCCGAACTCGCGAACGCGATCCGCGCGCTCGCGATGGACGCCGTCGACACCGCGAAGAGCGGCCACCCCGGCATGCCGATGGGGATGGCGGAAATCGCGCTCGCCCTGTGGCGCGGCCACCTGAAGCACCATCCTTCCGAGCCGGCGTGGCCGGATCGCGACCGCTTCGTGCTGTCGAACGGCCACGGGTCGATGCTGCAATACGCGCTCCTGCACCTCTCGGGCTACGCGCTGCCGATCGACGAGCTGAAGCGCTTCCGGCAGCTCCACTCGAAGACGCCCGGCCATCCCGAGGTGCACGTCACGCCCGGCGTCGAGACCACGACCGGCCCGCTCGGGCAGGGTCTCGCGAACGCCGTCGGCATG
>DAOMBL010000431.1:0-3414 GCA_035427325.1 Casimicrobiaceae bacterium | reverse complement strand
GACCAAGGGGATCGAGATCAAGAACTTCTCGCCGACCTACCGCGCGCTCGAGGACTACGACGTCGAGAAGCTCTATGTCGAGCGCGGGTCGCTCGAGGCGCGCGGCCTCGCGGAGGAAGACCTGATCGTCGACGTGACCGTGCTGTCGTCGGCGGAACTGGGCAAGCTCATGGACGAGCAGGACGTCGTCCTCTCGTTCTGAACCGGAGGCATCGGTGCTGCACATCGTCAACAAGTCGCCCGCCGAGCGCCCGTCGCTCGAGGCGTGCCTCCGGATCGCGGAACCGGGCGCGATCCTGCTGATCGAGGACGCGGTCTACGCCGCCGCGCGCGGCGGCGCGGCCGCCGGGCGCCTGGCCGAGGCGGCGAAGCGCCACAAGGTCTACGTGCTGCTGCCGGACGCGGCGGCGCGCGCGGTCGCGGACCGGCTGATCGACGGCGTCGAGACCGTCGACTACGGCGGGTTCGTCGATCTCGTCGTCGAACACCGGAACTGCCAGTCCTGGCTTTGAACCTGTCGCAACGACAACCGCGACGCAATCGCCCACGAAGGAGAGCGCCATGCCCACGATCGAAGTGAACGGAAAGAGCTACGAGACCGACGAGGAGGGCTATCTCGTCAACCTCGCCGACTGGAGCGAGGACGTCGCGAACCACATCGCGAAGACCGAGAACGTCGACATGTCGCAGAACCACTGGGAGGTCGTCAACTTCCTGCGCAAGTACTACGACGAGTACCAGGTCGCGCCGGCGGTCCGCGTGCTGACCAAGGCGATCGGCAAGCAGCTCGGCCCCGAGAAGGGCAACAGCGCGTACCTCTACGAACTGTTCCCCTACGGTCCCGCCAAGCAGGCGTGCAAGATCGCCGGCCTGCCGAAGCCGACCGGTTGCGTCTGAGCGTGCCGGGGGGCGGCGCGCCGCGCCGGCCTCCGCGCGCCACCGGCCCGGGCCGACGATGACGACGCTCATTGCCGTGCTGCTCTACGCCGCCGCGGCCGTGTTCGTCGCGGGCGTCGGAGTGCGCGTGTGGGACTACGCGCGCACGCCGGCGCCGCTCAAGATCCCGACCACGCCGGCGCCCGTCACGCGCGGCGGCGTGGCGCTGCGGATGCTGCGTGAAGTGGTGCTGTTCGAGAGCCTGTTCCGAAGCAACCTCTGGACCTGGGGGTTCGGGTGGCTGTTCCACGCCGGCCTCGCGCTTGTGCTGCTGCGGCACCTGCGCTACTTCCTCGAACCCGTTCCCGCGTGGGTGGCGGCGGTCCAGCCGCTCGGCACCTGGGCGGGTGTCGCGATGGCGATCGGGCTGGGCGGTCTTTGGGCGCGGCGTTTCCTCGTGGCGCGCGTTCGCTTCATCTCGACGCCCTCCGACCACCTGATGCTCGCGCTGCTCGTCGCGATCGCGCTCACCGGCCTCGCGATGACCTTCGTCGCGCACACCGACATCGTGCGGGTCAAGGCGTTCGTGCTCGGGCTCCTCCGGTTCGACTGGCAGGCGCTGCCCGGCGATCCGCTGGTCGCGATGCACCTCGCGCTCGTCGCGCTGCTGATGCTGGTCTTCCCGTTCTCCAAGCTGCTGCACGCGCCGGGCGTCTTCTTCTCGCCGACGCGCAACCAGGCCGACGACCCCCGCGAGCGGCGCCACCTCGCGCCCTGGGCCGCCCGGCTCGACGCGGAGCGGTAGCGATGGCCGCCGACGTCAAGGCCCCGCCGCTGCGGCCGTTCCCGGCGCCGCCCGAACTCGCTCCCGGCGCGATGGCGTCGTCGAAGCCGTATGCCGCGACGGCGAAGATGCAGGAGGCGATCGGCTTCCCGGGCGAACTCGACGACGGCTGGCAGGCGCGCGCCTTGGGCAGGATGGGCGAACTCCTGCGGAAATACCGCTCGCTCAAGGTGTACCTCGACGCGTGCGTGCACTGCGGCGCCTGCACCGACAAGTGCCACTACTTCCTCGGCACCGGCGACCCGCTCAACATGCCGGTCGCGCGCCAGGACCTGATGCGCAGCGTCTACCGGCGGCACTTCACGCTCGCCGGCAAGCTCTTCCCGAAGCTCGTCGGGGCGCGCGACCTCACCAGGGACGTGCTCGACCAGTGGTACGCGTACTACAACCAGTGCTCCGAGTGCCGCCGCTGCTCGGTGTTCTGCCCCTACGGGATCGACACCGCCGAGATCACGATGGCGGGCAAGGAGATCATGGACGCGGCGGGCATGGGCCAGAAGTACACGAACGAGATCATCGGCAAGGTCCACCGGATCGGCAACAACCTGGGCCTGCCCGGACCCGCGCTCGCCGACACGCTCGAGGGGCTCGAAGAGGACGTCAAGGAGGACACCGGCGCCGACGTGCGCTTCCCGCTCGACGTGAAGGGCGCCGAGGTGCTGCTCGTCACGCCGTCGGCCGACTTCTTCGCCGAGCCGCACGTCGAGAGCCTGATCGGCTACGCGAAGGTCTTCCACGCCGCGGGGATCTCGTGGACGCTCAGCTCGCACGCGTCGGAGGCGGGCAACTTCGGCCTGTTCATCGGCAACTACGAGCAGATGCGCAACATCTCGCTGCGCGTCAAGGAGGCGGCGCAGCAGCTCGGCGTCAAGCGCATCGTCGTCGGCGAGTGCGGCCACGCCTGGCGCGTCGCCTACAGCTACTGGAACACGCTGATCGGCCCGTTCGACTGGCTCGATCCGCGCTACCCGGTGCCGCAGCACGTCTGCGAGTTCACGTGGGACCTGATCCAGCGCGGCGCGCTGAAGTTCGACAAGGAAGCCAACGACGACCGCATCATCACGTTCCACGACTCGTGCAACGTGGCGCGCGCGTCGCGCCTGGGCCCGATGCCGGGCGGCCAGTTCGTCATTCCGCGCGACATCATCCAGGCCGTGGCGAACCGCTTCCACGACATGGCGCCCGAGACGATCCACGAGGCCACGTTCTGCTGCGGCGGCGGCGGCGGCCTGCTCACCGACGACCTGCTCGAGCTGCGCGTCAAGGGCGCGCTGCCGCGCATGGAGGCGCTCAAGAACGTCGTCGATCAGCACGGCGTCAACTTCATGGCGACGATCTGCGCCATCTGCAAGGCGCAGTTCACCAAGGTGCTGCCGTACTACGGCTTCGACATGAGCATGGTCGGCGGCGTGCACCAGCTCGTCAGCAAGGCCATTCGGCTCGGCGACCCGCAATAGAAAGATCCAAGGAGACCCCGATGTCCGGTCAAGCAGATTCGGTGACGGCCAAGCCGCTGACCTTCCGCCGCTACAAGGACGGCGACCACAAGCCGCGCGCGTGGCAGCAGGAGATCTTCGACGCCGACCACTCGCACAAGTGCCCGACCTACATCCAGAGCACGCCGCCGTGCCAGGGCTCGTGCCCGTCGGGCGAGGACATCCGCGGCTACCTCAACATCGTGCGAGGCATCGAGA